>NZ_JAPZSS010000093.1:0-15856 GCF_027532015.1 Microcystis sp. LE19-131.1A
TTTCAAATATTTTGAGTATAAATACTCTATATACTCACTTCTCTGCGATGCAGTCGCACTCGCGGGAGCGCATTTTGTAGCTTGCTTAAAGCTTTGTTTCTGTCTGTATCACTTGTTACTTTTTAAAATGAGAATTGCTGAACAAATTTCGGCATATTTGACCTGTACTCTCTTGATCTGTTGCTATTTTACGATCGAATCGTCAATCAGACTCAATCGATATAGTGCGATACCGAAGGCACTGCATAGCAGATCACCGATCTTGTCGGGTGGGTTATTAACGCAGCTAAAATTAAAGCTTATAGGATAAAAACTTCTCGGCTAAAACTGATAAATTTAAACTATTTAAAATACGGGTTTTTATCGGTCGTTTTTCATCCCAAAATATTAAGGATGAATAAAATTCTCTGCCTAGGGAAGAATTGAGAAGCTGTAAAGTTTTTTGAGCGGTATCTAAATCATCGAAGCTTAGGAAGTAAACGGTATCATCGAAAATAACGGGTTGATTTTGATATGGTAATATAAGGTTAAAATTCAGTTTTTTATAAAGTCCAGAAATGGCAATTTTAAAAGGTGAGAAGCTGTAAGAACCCACGCCAAATATGCAAAAGTCTGGCTGATTTTGATAAATTTTGCTCTTTCTGTCTAGAAAATAATTTTTATGATCAACTAAATATTGCCAAGTTTTTGGTGCTATATCGCGTATATTTTCTGTAGATTCACCGATAAACTTCTGAGTTACTAAAATGTATTTATTGATAACCTTTAGGCGATTTTGTGCCACATCTGAACCTTTAAGGAGAGGATAAAGATAGGTGGGTTCCATATCAACGACTTCCTTTAAACCATTGAGAAAAATTCCATTAACTAACTGTAATTCCATTACTTTTGAGCAATCATGTTTAATTCCTGAACGCCATTTTTCCTGAGGATGCCGATCATATAAATATTTTAATCTAGTAAAAGCATTTAAATCTCTGACTAGGATATTATTTTGATAACCAATGCGCTGAAATTCCCCTTCTTCAAAACTATTGAAAACATCACAAAAATAATTTTCTGAATGAGAATCAAATTGACAAAACAGGAGACAAGCATCTACATTAGCTTGAAAATATTTTTGAGTGTTGATCGGATAAATTGCCGAGTAAACGAGATGAATTTTGTGAGTATAGATATAGTTTAAAATTTTTCTAGATACAGTTGTTTTACAGATAATTGCCAGATAAGCTGAACGTCGATCGAGACATTCAATGAGCTTAATTAACATCCACTCTGAAATATCAAAATTACTTTTTCCCGTCATAGCATCTAAACCCTGATAGCCTTGAAAGTTGCTTTTTTGAGGTAAATTTTTCCCGTTAATAAGTCCTTGTTTTGAGTTGGTTATCCAAGGCAGATTCCCCAAGAATAAAATATTTTCTGACCATAATTGAGTCAGGGAATACCAGTCACAATCAAAAAAATTCTTCTGTTCAACTTGTATTCTTTGATCTTGGGATATTTGCGGATCTTGATTAATCTGAGTGATATAATTAGGATTAATTTCAAAGCCGAGGATTTTTTCAGTTTGTTTAAAGGTAAGTGCTGCCGCTTTTAAAAAGTTGCCTATACCACAAGTTGGCTCAATAATGACATCGGGGTTAACATGAATTTGCCATAATTTTTGACAAATCTTTTCGGTTAACTCCGGGGGAGTTTGAAAGTCTCCATATTCAATTTTAACCTGAGAAGCTTGCATGACTAATTCTCTCTATAAATGGCTATTAATCCTTCTTCTTGACCGGCAAGATCGATTACTCTAGTATATTGTAATCTCCATTGTAACGCATTAGAAATAGTTAGAAAACCTTGCCCTGGGCGATGAACAAGAATTTCATCAGCTATATTGGCCGCTTCCATTTCATCAACAGGTAAGTTTTTATCTAAAATAAAAGCAATTAAATCATCTTTGTTTCCCTGATTGTTTAAGATGTTGCGAATACCACGAGTCATCGGTCAATCGGCTGTTTTTTCGGCACTGACAAAAATTGTTCTAATAATTCTTAAACTGGCAGTACGATTTAGGCTATCATCTAACTTTTCATAAACAAAAATAATTAAGGAATATCCCAAGCCAAAAATTTTTTGTCTTGCGGATTTAAAAGGACAAGATGATTGAGGTTGTTTAATACTTGTTACTTTGATATCTACTAACAAATCAGGAAAATCAATTCCACTAGCTGAATTACCGTCAAGAAAATTATATTTTTCTTTTAGATATAGTTTAAACTTTTGTTCTAAGTAAGTTCCGATCGCTTTACCATCTGTAACACCGTAGAGTGAAGATTCTTGATGTTGAGATTCCAAAGCTGAGAAGGCAGCTGCTTCGTCACATAACAATTCTTGGGTCAATCTTGCCATAGATAATACAGGGTTTAAAATTAACTCTAGCAGAAAAATTTATCTAAGTAACTAAGCAAAATTAATATCGAGTCTATTTTGACTTTGTGTTCTTTGTGCCTCTGTGGTTGATCCCGAACCCTTCTGGGATAAAGATTTAACCAGACTAAACCAAGAGAGCCTATTTATTTTTGACTGCGAGCAAAAATTTCTTCAAACCAATTAATAGCTCGATTTCCTAAAGCTTCTAGGGAATATTTTTGCTCCACTACTGCACGACAAGAATATCGATCGATCCGGTCTAAATTTTTAATTCCCGTAACTAATCCCTCGATACTATCGGGTTCAACTAAAAAACCAGTTTTTCCATCTTCAATAATTTCTACCGGACCACCACGACCATAGGCAACTACGGGAACACCACAGGCCAAAGCTTCAATAGCTCCGTTACCAAAAGCCTCAACCCAGCGCGGGGTCATCAACAGGCCAAAACAGTCGCCTAGCTCTTTTTGTAGGCTCCTGGTGGGCAAAAACCCGCGATAATCGACTAAATCGAAACTGTAGGTATCCTGTAAATTTTGCCAGTAGAGAGGATCGGAAATATGACCGAAAACGCGTAAAGGCACACCTAACTGTTGACAAGCAGCGATCGCATCTTCTAAAGCTTTTTCTGGGGCAATCCGTCCCACCCAGGCTAGACAGGGGGAGGAATCGGCCCGAAACTGATACAAAGATAGGTCTAAACCACTAGCCAAACAGCGATAGGGGGGAGAGAGGGAGAAAGTTTCCGCTTGGGCGAGGGTGTAAAAAGCGAGTAAATGGGGAAAACTGCTATAGGTTTTTTCAATAATATGATCCATCGCCAAAGAAACGGAAGCCATGCTGACGAAATGGGCGACGGGAGTGGCAAAAAAAGGAGTGAGATAAAAAGGGAGCCAATCGTAGGCAAAATTAATAATTAAATCATACTGACTTTGTACTGATTGGGCGTAGTGCCACATATTGGCCAAAACGGCATTTTCGGGCATTAAAATCGGGGCTTGCTGGCCCTGACTTTGGGCGGAAATCTGGGCATTTCCTGCTATAGTAATCAAGGGGATATCATGCAACTGCGAGGCTTCTGGAGCCACTACCCGCACCGCGTACCCTTGCTTATTCAGAGTGCGAGCGAGATTATAAATAGTTAGTTCTACGCCACCGCCGTCCCCCGATCCCAAAAATCCCACGGGGGTGGAGATAAATAACAGTTTTCGACTCAATTTTGCACCTCAGTTGGGTGTAGTTTCGGTGAAGGTCGGTGTGGTGTCGGTGAAGGAAGTATCCTGTACATCGTCATCTTCTGGTTCACCAGTAGTTTCTAGGGGAGCAATATCTAAACGGGGAGCTAATTGCAGATTTAACTGTCTAACTGCCCAGCGTGCTGTTTCTTGCACTTCCTCATCGGGATCATCGAGGGCATGACAAATTAATTGACTGATCTGAGACATGATATCGTAGAGTCTGGTTAAATCCCGAATGGCATTTTTCCGCACCTGGGGATTTTTATCCTGGAGAGAGATAGCCAAAGCTTGGTTCATCGGTCGCAGGGAGCGGGTGCAGATTTGAGCGAGAGCTTCTAGGGTTAAACTGCGTTCGTAGGAATCTCCATCCACCATGCTATCGACTAAAGGCTGCATTGCCCTAGAATCGGACACCTGTGCCAGCTTCCAAACCGCCCTTCTACGGGTACGGGGATCGTTATCGCGAAGACTTTCAATTAAACGCAAGATTAAATCTACGTTCGGGATGCGGGAGGTAGCTTGTACGGGCAAAGAAGGGTCGAAATCCTCGTCACCACTGCCATTAATGTCACTGTCAGTTTTGGTGTCTGCGCCGAAGGGATTGCCATTGCCCCTGGAAAAGTTGTCGAGTGGGTTTTTAGGATTGGCGTAAGTTGTCTTTTCGCGCCGTTTTGAGGCTTTGCCCTTGGGACGATATTGGAAGAAAAGCGATAGTAAAGCTGCCAATAAAGCGATGGATAACAGGGCCGAGCCAGCAATTAATGGTATTGGTGAAGCCGCATTTTCGGCGCCAGCGTTGGTTGCCCTGGTGGTTTGACCTAGATACTTCTTCGTATTAGCGATCGCATTTTGAGCAGAGGGGTCGTTCGGAAGTTGTGCCAGAGCTTGTTGAAATTTTTCCACGGCGAGTTGATAATTCTTTTGGGTTTTGGCCTCGTAACCAGCTTTCATCAACTGCTCGTAAGTGGCGAAAGTCTGGGTTTGCTCTAACCCAGGTGAAGTTTGAGCGTTAACCTTGGATAAAACCTGAAAATCATGACCCCAACTGCTCACACCGATAGCTAACAACAATAAAAAATTAGGTTTGATCATAGAATTTATGTAACTGCTTGGGGGTTGGTAAAAGTATGATAGCCTAAAAGCTATAGATGAGAGGCACTCAACTCCAGAGATGGGTCATAGACTAGGATGATTGGGAAAAGCCCCCGGTCAGCGTCAGGCCAATAGTGCCGCTGCTGGGATCGGAGATAGAGTCCACTGTTTAACGCTGAGGGATTATCTGTGAAAAACTGGCTCAATTAAGCTTGTACCGGAGTTTTGTGCCAGGTTCGGCCTTGAATAGTCGTGTGTAATTGCCAATTAGCTACGATTTCTGGATAATCGCCCCGATAGTGACCACCTCGGCTTTCTGCCCGTAATAAGGCACTTTCCAGAATTAAGTCGGCGATATCTAAAAGATTTAATGTCTCGATCGCTATTCTTATTTCTAACTGCACCGAGGGACACAAAAATAATTGTCCTTTGTCGGGGAGAAGATTCTGGAGAAATTGGCCTATCTTTAAGGAATGTAACTGTTGTTTCCACTGTTGCACCCGTAGGATAGCAATTTCTAACTCATTTTGAAATCGGCAAATTCCCGCATTTTCCCACATTAAAATCGGTAATTCTCTCCGTACTTTTTGCCAGTCTTCCTGTTCTTCCTGCCAGTTTTCCGCAATTTCTAAGGGTTTTTCGGGTCTTTCCCCCAGAAAGTTTTCTGGCTCCAAACCTATTGCAGCTAAACTTGCCGCAAAGACAATACATTCCAAGAGAGAATTACTAGCTAAACGATTAGCCCCGTGAACACCTGTACTAGCGGCTTCGCCGATCGCATACAAACCAGATAGAGAAGTGCGGGCGTTTAAATCTGTGGCCACTCCTCCCATCCAATAGTGAGCGGCGGGGGCGACCGGAATCACATCCTCAAACACATTAATGCCCCATTTTTGACAGATGCGGATAATATTGGGGAAACGATAACGCAGACGCTCCGGTTCGATTGGTCTTAAATCTAGATATACTTTGGCATGGGCGGGATCGTCGGAGGTTTTCTGCAAATGGCTAAAAATCGCCCGACTCACCACATCCCGGGGGGCCAATTCTCCGGCCCGATGATAATCGAAGGCAAAACGCCGCCCCTGGGCATCAATTAAATGCGCTCCTTCGCCGCGCACCGCTTCACTAATTAAAAACCGCGGTGCCCCCGGCACAGTCAAAGCGGTGGGGTGAAACTGAAAAAATTCCGGGTCGCGAATCACTGCCCCAGCACGCCAAGCGAGGGCGACTCCATCCCCCGTGCTAACGGCGGGATTAGTGGTTTGGGCATAGACTTGACCACCGCCTCCCGTAGCCAGAATGACTGCCTGCGCTCGCAGCCAATAGAGATGATCTTGATGGAGCAGACAAATACCTTGACAGCCTTGCCCTTCCGGATCAAGCCAGAGTTTCAGTGCGATCGCTTGGGGAATAATGGTAATATTGGGGCGCTCGGTCACTTTTTCCATCAGGGTACTGATGATCGCTCTCCCCGTGCGATCGGCCGCGTGCAGCACCCGGGCCTGGGAATGGGCAGCCTCAAGAGTGCGGGCTAAGTCATCTCCAGAGCGATCAAAACTAACCCCTAACCGCAGCAAATCAGCGATCGCTTGGGGGGCCTTCTCGACTAAAAACTGCACAGCATAGCGATCGCATAAGCCCGCTCCGGCTTTCAGGGTATCTTCTAAATGGAAAACGGGGGAATCTGCCGGGGAGGTGGCTGCCGCAATTCCTCCCTGCGCCCAATCACTAGCCCCAGTTTTTAAATCTTCTTTGGTAATTAAACCCACCTTTAAGTTAGGGGGTAAACACAGTGCGGCATACAATCCCGCCGCTCCCGATCCCACCACTAACACATCTTGATAACTCGGCAGTTGCGAGGAAACGACCATGTAGGAGTTAATTGATAAATTCTATTTATTCTAGCATTTCATTTCTCTATAGTTCTGGCAAAAATCGCCAGTTTTTAGCTTGGGGCAGTATGCCAGATTCTTTCTTTTGCCTCTTGCCTTCAGAAGCTGATCACTGAAAAAGGTGAGCGATCGCCCACCTAGAAATTTTTTTAAAACCGTAATTAACTAGATTTAGTAAACTCCGGGGTTAAAACGGTCATCACCCTCGATAAATTCTTTAGAAGGCTCAGTAACAGTAAATTTCTCCAGATTAGCCTGTAAACGCTCTTTTTGAGTGTCCGAGAGTCCGGGGATATTGAGGACATCTTCCACTTCTTCGTAGGGGGCGTTTTTGATGATTTTACCAGCTAAATTGGGATAGAACCCTCTCAAGTCCCGGAAATCGCGAATATCACTGTTATTGAGGTCGATTTTCGCCCCAAATTCTGTGGTTAGTTTGGCATCAGCCGCATTTAAGACCGCCACAGGATGAGAAGGAAGGGCGATCGAGGTGAGATTGAGAGCTTGAGCGGGAACTTTGCCCCAAAAACTCCCGATAATCAAGGCAATTACCGCCAGCAGACGAACAAGATTCTTCATTGCAGTTGTGGTCTCCTAAAACCAAGGCAAATTAACGATCAGGACAAGAAATTAAGCCGTCAGCTTTCCGACTAGGCATAGGGTGGGGAATTGGGATTTGCCACCGCAGCCTAGCTATTAGCTGAACGCTGATAGCTAGTTAAAAAAGTTATATCATGCTATTAGACCAGATCTTGACACTCTCCGCACTTTTAGGGCGGAGATTCTTGGGCTGAATCTTGCCTCTACTAGCAAAGCTAATTTTGGTCTTACAGTTTCATGTCTAGTCCGACTACACCTATAAGGCAAGCACTCTCAAAGACTACTCCCCAAGCGTAAATTTCTGTGTGTCCCACAGTATTTAATTGTTTTGCGTTCTGACAGTTTGGACTTAATTAAACACCATTGACTGTTAGAAATTTTGAGATGACGGAGTAGGACGTTTAACCTGTTTCCTCACGTTCTCACGGTCAGCAACCTGGGAACATTCTAGCACAAAGTCGCCCTAAAAGGACGGGGTTTTCAACCCAAATTTCCGATAACCCAGTTTGCCGTACTAGGGGAAGGGTTTTGGGGGTTGGGTGATGGGGAAGTGGGATAGGGGAAGTGGGGAGATCAGTGAACTGATAACTCAAATCTGATCACTGATCACTGATCACTGAAAAGGCTGATGGCTAATGGAATTATTACAAATCTCTAAAATTATCAATGAAGAACAGCACTCCTATGGCATCATAGACTGTTGCTTGTCTTGAAATACATAATAAGGAAGACACAATTATGGCTCTCCAATTGGGTGATATCGTTCCAGATTTTACACAAGATTCTAGTGCAGGTCCGATTTCTTTTCACCAGTGGGTAGGAGATAGCTGGGTGGTGCTGTTCTCGCACCCGGCTGATTATACCCCCGTTTGTACCACGGAATTAGGTACGGTGGCTAGTCTTAAGTCAGAATTTGAGCGACGTAATGTGAAAGTGATCGCTTTGAGTGTCGATAGTGCCGAATCCCATCGGGGTTGGATTAATGACATCAACGAAACTCAAAACACTACCGTTAACTATCCGATTATCGCCGACGGCGATCGCAAGGTGTCGGATCTCTACGGCATGATTCACCCCAATTCCCTCAATAATCTCACGGTACGTTCGGTGTTTATTATCGATCCCAACAAAAAATTACGTTTAACTATTACCTATCCTGCCAGCACGGGACGCAATTTTAACGAGATCCTGCGGGTAATTGACTCCCTGCAGCTCACCGATAACTATCAAGTGGCTACCCCGGCTAACTGGACCGACGGTGGCGATTGTGTGGTGGTTCCCTCTATTCCCACTGAAGAAGCTCGTAGCAAATTCCCCAAAGGAGTTGAAGAAATCAAACCCTATCTACGCATGACTCCCCAACCTAATAAGTAATTAGTGACCGGTAATCAGTGAACCATATCCTGGAAAACTGACAATCCGAAAACCAAGAAATCGTCAGGGAGGGTTAGCCATCCGTTTTAACGGATAGCCAACCCCTGGCAACAGGGGATTTATCTCCCCATATCATTTATTGGTTTGATTGTCAATAGATTTTTTCCTAGTTTCCCTAGATGTGTTACCGGCAGTAGTGCCGAAAAGCAATTTCTTGGCTGGGTTAAAGACAATTCATCGACACCTATCTTAACCATAAGTTAAATTAATATTTAATAAAAATCGGCTCAAGACGAAAAAAATGATTAACATTATCGCTCCAAATGCTTAGTAGGGGTTAGTTTAGCTAGATTGTAGAGGGATGAAATTATCTAGAGATCGAGCAAGTATCCTCAAGAATTCTGGGTTAGATCTATAAGTAAATTTTATTTTAAGTTTATTTAAGACTGTCATTACTAATGCAAGGCTGAGTCAGGCAGATTTTCCCGTAGTATCAAAAATGAAACTCGCTCGCATCGTTCAATCTGACGACGAGCGAGAGGCAATTGTAGAGACTGCCGCTTTCACTGGCATTTAATTAAGAGGAACAACCGATGGCAACCTATAAAGTCACACTGAAAAATGAAGAGCTAGGACTTAATAAAACAATTGAGGTTCCCGATGATGAGTACATTCTCGATGCAGCTGAAGAAGCAGGACTGGACTTACCTTATTCCTGCCGTGCAGGAGCTTGCTCCACCTGTTTGGGTACACTTGAATCTGGTACCGTTGATCAATCCGATCAATCCTTCCTTGATGACGATCAAATTGAAACTGGTCTCGTCCTCACCTGTGTCGCCTATCCCACCTCTGACTGTGTGATCCTCACCCACCAAGAAGACGCTTTACAACAGTAATCTCCCTCAAGATTGTCAGAAAACTCCCGTTAAAGCCATAGCATTTAACGGGAGTTATTTTATGGCTCAAAAATTTTTTTCCCCAAACACTTGCGTGTTTTAGCTAAGGGTGCTATGATTGTTAATCGTGGAATTAATGGGTCGGTGCCCGAGTGGTTAATGGGGGCGGACTGTAAATCCGTTGGCTACGCCTACGCTGGTTCGAATCCGGCCCGGCCCACCACGATCAATGCCCGTGTAGCTCAGTGGTAGAGCACACCCTTGGTAAGGGTGAGGTCATGAGTTCAATCCTCATCACGGGCTTTCTCTTTCCCGCTCATTCTCAATCAACCATTGAAGAATGAGATTAAGCAAGTCTTCAGCACTATGGCGTTAACAGAAGTTATCCCCTAGCCCGATTAGGCATCGATCGCCTAAAATAGTCAAAATTAACTTATTTGTTGGCTCATGTCTCCCCTCGACAACATCGCTAAACTGTCTCACCTCACCCGCAGAGATGTTCAGAAAAATTGGTTGATCGCTACAGCAGCGGGAAAACCAATTCAACCCGTCACCCTCAATGAAAAACAATACATTATTTGGCCGGCCGGCAGACAAATCCAATATCTAACTCAAAAAATTATTGTCCCCGAACATTTAGCCGGTTATCCTTTAGCGGGAATGGAACTGAGATTAATCTTAACTTGGTGGGCGGAAGATGTCAAAATTTATGTTAATAATCAATTTATCCAAGCAGGAGATCTCTTTGATTCTTCCACGCGTATTTTACTTTCCAACTCTGTCTCTACTGGTCAAGAAATCCTTGTTACTCTCCGTTTAGTCAGTCCCAATCATGATATTGGTGGTTTGATGAAATCCCAGTTAATCTATGAATATAGCCAAGCGATCGATCCTAGTTTTGTTGCTGATGAATTGACCATTCTCCATAATTATCTACAAACTTTTTATCCTGAAAACTTAGCGGCTTTTACCGCTACTCTCGATAATATTGACTGGGATAATGTCACCAACAAAGATAAATTTAATCGCTCCCTAGAATCAATTCGTCAATCCCTGCAAACCCTCGCTAAACCTCTCAAAGAACGCAGTTTTCATCTTCTCGGTCATGCACATTTGGATATGGCTTGGTTGTGGCCGTTGGCAGAAACTTGGCAAGTAGCAAAAAATACTTTTATCTCGGTTTTAAACCTGCAAAAAGATTTTCCTAACCTCATATTTGGTCATTCTAGCCCCCTAATTTACGAATGGATAGAAAAACATCATCCTGACCTGTTTGAAGCAATTCTAGAGGCATATAAAGGGCAATCTTGGGAACTTTTGGGCGGGATGTGGGTAGAACCAGAAGTCAATTTAATCTCCGGGGAATCCCTATTTCGACAACTACTTTATGGACAAAAATATTTTCAAGAAAAATTTGGACAAATCACTGAAACTGCTTGGCTGCCGGATACCTTTGGGTTTCCCTACCAATTGCCGCAAATTCTTAAATCCTTTGGCATAAAATATTTTGTAACCGGGAAACTACATTGGAATGATACGACTAAATTTCCCCACGGTTTTTTCTGGTGGCAATCTCCTGATGGCAGTAAAATTCTTTCGCTCATCTCTCCTCCCAATGTTGCCGGAGTTATGGATACTAATCCAATTATTATGACCGATCATGCTCTCAATTGGGAACGGCAAACCGGCTTAAAAGAGATTTTTTGGTTGCCCGGAGTTGGTGACCATGGCGGCGGTCCGACTCGTGATATGTTAGAAGTGGCCCAACGTTGGCAAAAATCTCCTTTTTTCCCCCAGCTAAAATTTAGCCAAGCAACAACCTATCTGGACAGTCTGGAGACAAGTAATCTTCCTGTCTGGGATGATGAGTTATATCTAGAATTCCATCGCGGTTGTTATACTACCCACGCTGACCAAAAGGCCTATAATCGTTACTGTGAAATCCTCTTGTATCAAGGAGAGTTATGGTCTTCTTTGGCTAATATCTTACTAGATATTCCCTATCCTAAAGTCGAGATAGAATCCGCTTGGAAAAAGGTTTTGTTAAATCAGTTTCATGATATACTTCCCGGTACTTCTATCCCGGAAGTGTTTAGGGATGCTAATCAGTTATGGCATCAAGTTATCAGCACAGGTGAAGCAATTTTAGAGCAAGCTTTACAGGCAATTGCCACTCAAATTAATTTACCTAATCCCCCCCATCCTCAAGCAAAACCTTTTCTAGTTTTTAATTCTCTTAACTGGGAAAGAACCGAGGTTATCTCTTTAGCTATAGAATCTGACAATTGTTCGGTTTATGACTTAAATAATTGTCTCTGTCCTTCGCAATTATCCCACGACAATCAGCTATTATTTCTCGCTGAAAATATTCCTTCTGTGGGTTATAAGTTATTTTGGTTAGTTCCCAATCAGCAAGCAGCCGAGCAAAATTTAATTAACTGCCAATGGATTTTAGATAATGGACTGATCAAAGTTACTATTAACTCAGAAACGGGGGATATAGATAGTATATTTGATATAATTAATCAAAGAGAAATCCTGCAAGCTGCTGGTAATCAATTACAGGCATTTAAAGATCAAGGACAATATTGGGACGCTTGGAATATTGATCCGAATTATCAACAATATCCCTTACCAAAAACAGTATTAAAATCGATCGAATGCTTAGAATGTGGCCCCTTGCGCTGGCAGATTCGCGTGATCAGAAATTTAGCTGATTCGGAATTTTGTCAAGATTATATCTTAGAAAAAGATTCTCCTATTCTCCAGATTAAAACTATTGTTAATTGGCAGCAGGAACATACTTTAGTAAAAACCGCTTTTCCTCTTACCCTAAACAGCGATTTTACCACCTATGAAATTGCCTGTGGTGCGATCGAGCGTTCCCACGAACCAGAATCGCCAAAATGGGAAGTTTACACCCATAAATGGGCGGATTTAACCGATACAGAAGCAAACTATGGGGTAAGTCTTTTAAATAATAATAAATATGGCTATGATGCTACTAACCAGCAACTGCGATTAACTCTGTTGAGAAGTCCCCGATGGCCCGATCCCGAGGCGGATCTGGGGAAACAAGAATTTACCTATGCAATATATCCCCATCAAGGGGACTGGAAAACGGCAAAAACTGTCCATTATGCTTGGCAGTTAAACTCACCTGTCAACGTTATTTTTATTAATAATTCTTCTCGATCAACCCAGTTGCCACCCGTGGCACAATGGTTAAAATTCTCGGCAGATAACTTAATTTTAATGAGTTTCAAACAAAGTGAAACATCCCCTCAGAGTTGGGTAATGCGCGTCTATGAATGTCAGGGAGAAAACGCTGTTATCGATTGGCAAAATCAATTACAATTAACAGTAAAAGAATCGATCGATGGTTTAGAAAGAGCGATCGATCCTATGGAGCAAATTTCTCCTTGGCAGATAGCCACATGGTTATTAAAGAATTAATCTTCGTGATCTTCAAAAGGATCGCTTAATTCTGCTGCCGGCGGTCCAAAAGCGGTATAAAGAGCTAAAGCGGTAATCCCCACCAAAGCGGCAGCGATCGAAACACCCAAAATTGTTGCAGTTTCCATAAAATAAAATTTGCTTAGATACAGTCTGTATCTTATCTTAACAAAATACAACCGATCTCGCAGCCAATAGCGATCGCTAATCTGGCCGGTTGCATTGCTGTTATCTCATGCCCGATAATGCTGAAAGGATCGAGTAAATAGCGATCAAACTAAACCAGAAAAATTATTATGAAGAAACTCCTACAGGGACTAGAAAAGTTCCAGAGTGGTTATTTTGATGAACATCGGCAATTATTTGAGCAACTCTCCCACGGACAAAAACCGAGAATCCTGTTTATCACCTGTTCCGATTCCAGGATCGATCCTAACCTAATTACCCAAGCGGAGGTGGGGGAATTATTCGTAATTCGTAATGCGGGAAATATAATTCCTCCCTACGGAGCAACCAATGGTGGTGAAGGTGCATCTATAGAATATGCTATCAACGCTCTCGGCATCGAGCAAGTGATTATCTGCGGTCACTCCCATTGTGGAGCGATGAAAGGTTTGCTAAAATTGCAGAGTCTGGCCGATGAAATGCCTTTAGTTTACGATTGGTTAAAACAAGCAGAAGCTACTCGACGTTTAGTTAAGGATAATTACAAAGAATTAGAAGGGGAAGAACTGATCGAGGTGACAGTAGCAGAAAATGTTCTCAATCAGTTAAGTAATTTGCAAAGCTATCCAATTATTCGTTCCCGATTACATCAGGGTAAATTATCTCTACACGGTTGGATTTTTCGGATTGAAACCGGTGAAATTTTAGCCTATGATCCCATCCTACACGATTTTGTCGCTCCTCATAGTAAAATTGCCCATCCCGAAGCAGAAGAAAATTTACCCTCTAGTCGTCACCTTCCCAATAGTCATCCCTTCAAGATTTCTGAGGATTATATCAGGACTCACGCGGAGGTAAAAAAAGCCACTCCTGCGGTTAATACTGTGGCCAAAAAGAATGGCTCCTCAACCCAAAAACCGGGCTATAATTATTTAGAACCCTCCCAAGCTGATCGCATTTATCGCGGTTCGAGAAGTTAATTAGGGATTACAGAAATTCTCTAGAGATGTGTCTATCAACGTCTCTAGAGTGGCAATTAAACGATAACTGCTATACTCCTCTATGGCTTCCCCAAAAGATTTTATTAGTCCCGTCAATTCCGAGCAAGAGTTAGTCTATCCTTTTCGGAACTATCTTAACTATCTGCACGCAAAATACTCTGATTTACAGACGGGTCATATCGCCGATTATATTCCGGAATTAGCCCTAGCAGCTCCAGAATGGTTTGGTATTTCCGTAATTAGCACTGATGGTCAGATTTTTGAGGTGGGAGACTGTCAGCAAACCTTTACAGTACAATCGATTTCTAAAGCTTTTGTCTTTGGATTAGCTCTAGAAGATCACGGAAGGGAATACGTTAATAGTAAAGTCGGTGTTGAACCCACCGGAGAAGCTTTTAACTCGATTATTCTCGATGAAAAAACCAATCGTCCCTATAATCCTATGGTTAATGCTGGTGCGATCGCTACCACGGATTTAATCACCGGACAGAATGCCACGGAAAGGCTAAAACGTATTTTAGAAATGTTTAAACGCTATACTGGCAGGGATCACGAGATTAATGTCCCCGTTTTTCTCTCGGAAAAATCCACCGGCAATCGCAATCGGGCCATGGCCTATCTAATGCTAAATTTTGGCATGGTCAGCGATAAAATTGAAGAAACCCTCGATCTTTACTGTCAACAATGCGCCATTCTCGTCCATGCTCACGATTTAGCTCTGATGGCTGCTACCTTAGCTAATGGGGGTGTCAACCCAATCACAGGAATACGGGCGATCGATGAACACTACGTTCAAGATGTGATCAGTGTTATGCTTACCTGTGGAATGTACGACGCTTCGGGAGAATGGGCCTATCGGGTAGGATTACCAGCAAAAAGCGGTGTCGGTGGCGGAATTACGGCAGTAGTTCCCCATCAGTTGGGAATTGGGACTTTTTCGCCCCTTTTAGATGAAAAAGGCAACAGCATCAGAGGAGTGAAAATTTGTCAAGATATTTCAGAGGATTTTGGTTTACATTTATTTAATGTGGCTAAACCAGAACGAGATTTGAAAACGTGGCTTGAAGGTAATAGTTGATATTGATAGCTGTCCCCGACAAGAGCGCCTAACGACCCTGGGAAATTAATTTGGCCAGAGGTCTGTGGAAAAAAATGTCATAAACCTCTTGACAAAAGCAGTGGGTTGTGTGTAATATAAATATTGTGTGAGGAGTATAAGTTCAGCATAAGAGGAACCTTTGGGGTCGAAACACGGCAAGACTCCCGGAGGTTCTTCTTTTTCACTCCCTTATTAGCTCAAAGTCAGCAATAAAATCAGGTTTTACCCGATCGCTAGTTTTTCTCAATTTATCCCTTCTAGGTCTGTTTGGCTCTTCTAGGTTCTGTGTGATAAGTTTAACTTACTCTATGATCGATCAATCTTTGTGTCCTTTGTGTCTTTGTGGTTCCTTCCACTCGCTCGCCAGCAGGACTGTATCTTAGAATACATTTTGCCCACCAAACCTAAGAGAGCCTCTGTTTTTCTTTACCAAGAGCAACAGGTCAAAATTTTGCCGAAGAAACTGCACAAGAGAAGTAGACCTCCTGCAAAAATAGGAACTGATTATGTACAATAAAGTAAAACACTCAGAAAAACCATGACTTACGAAAAAGTAAAAAATTTGAATCCAGAAGAGTTTAAACGCTTTTGTGGAGTATATCCTGAAACATTTAAG
>NZ_JAPZSS010000057.1:0-1028 GCF_027532015.1 Microcystis sp. LE19-131.1A
TCAGGGAAGATAAAGTTTTCGTGGGGTTGGTCTTGGGGAGCCATCCAAGCTCTCAGACCTTCGTTAAGCAGAATATTTTTAGTGTAGAAGGTTTCAAATTCTGGGTCTTCGGCCGCTCTCAATTCCTGAGAAACGAAGTCATAGGCCCGGAGATTAAGCGCTAATCCCACTACACCCACAGCACTCATCCATAAACCAGTCACGGGGACAAAGAGCATGAAGAAGTGTAACCAACGTTTGTTGGAGAAAGCGATGCCGAAGATTTGCGACCAGAAACGGTTCGCAGTGACCATGGAGTAGGTTTCTTCCGCTTGGGTGGGTTCAAAAGCTCGGAAAGTGTTGGAACCTTCACCGTCTTCAAACAGGGTATTTTCTACCGTCGCTCCGTGAATAGCACAGAGAAGCGCACCACCGAGGATACCAGCCACACCCATCATGTGGAAGGGGTTGAGGGTCCAGTTGTGGAAGCCTTGGAAGAAGAGAATAAAACGGAAGATACCAGCCACGCCGAAGCTAGGGGCAAAGAACCAGCTAGACTGACCGAGGGGGTACATCAGGAAGACACTGACGAACACCGCAATCGGACCGGAGAAGGCGAGGGCGTTGTAGGGACGAATGCCGACTAAACGGGCGATTTCAAACTGACGTAGCATGAAGCCAATCAGGCCGAAAGCACCGTGGAGAGCGACAAAGGGCCATAAACCGCCGATTTGACACCAACGGGTGAAGTTACCTTGGGCTTCCGGTCCCCAGAGAAAGAGGATGGAGTGACCGAAGGCATCGGCGGGGGTGGAGACGGCTACAGTCAGGAAGTTGCCGCCTTCCAGGTAGGAACTGGCTAACCCGTGGGTGTACCAGGAGGTGACGAAGGTGGTGCCGGTTAACCATCCACCTAGGGCCATGAAGGCGCAGGGGAAGAGTAGTAAACCAGACCAACCGATGAAGACGAAACGGTCTCTTTTGAGCCAGTCATCGAGAGCATCAAACAGCCCTCTTTCTGGGGCGCGTCCGACAGCAATGGTCATGGG
>NZ_JAPZSS010000266.1:0-2624 GCF_027532015.1 Microcystis sp. LE19-131.1A
GCACCGGTTGTTACCTGCACTAAGGCGGCACTATTAACCCCTAATCCTTGATTACCTGTAATCGCTCCATTAGCATCAGTAAATACCTGATTGATTAAATTGTCTAAAGTGGTGACAGTGCTATCAGCAGCACGACTGAAATTGCTAGGCGCACTCGTGGCGGTTCCACCTTGAGTTAATAAGTCGATTTTATCACTATTGATGGCAAAATCTGTGATACGATCGCTTGTTGATATGGTAGATTGGCCAAATTGGAAGATGAAAGTATCTGCACCTAAACCACCGGTTAAATTATCAATTCCCGCACCTCCATTGATTTGATTATTGCCACTATTTCCGGTGATATTATTGTTACCAGCGTTACCTGTACCGTTAATATTATTACTGCCAATTAGTCTGAGGTTTTCGACATTGTTGGGTAGGGTGCGAGTGAGACTGGTTTGCCAAGTATCAGTAATGATAACTTCTCCTATTCCTCCTTCGGGATTGATGGTAGCATTAACGGGATTTGACAGGGTTACTGTAAAAGCTTCATCAGGTTCATTGAGGTTATCATTGAGGATGGGAATGCTAATAGTAGCAGTGGAAGTATTAGCAGCAATGGTGATAGTTCCGGTTTTGCTAGTGTAATCTACATTAGCGGTAGCGTTAATGGGTGCGGTGGTATAGTTGAAGGTAATTGGTTGTGGATTGGGGTTATCAACTGTGACGGTGAGGATGGCATTATTATCTTTACCTTCCACTACGGTGATGTCATTAATGGAGAGTTGCGAGGTGACAGTGGTATCGTCATTATTAATTGTCCCCGTAACTGGAGTAGTCGTACCTATCGTATAACCTGTCCCAGAAGCAAGAGTTAAAATAACAGTCTCATCACTTTCTACTGTAGTATCAGCAGTGGGGTCAACTGTTACGGTAGCAGTGGATGAATTAGCAGCAAAGGTGACTGTATTGGTAGTCCCTGTACGAGTGTAGTCAGTATTTAAAGTAGCTGTCCCACTGATGCTGTAGTTAACCGTTAAAGGATTAGTGGTTACTCCACTACGAGTAAAGGTATAGACTAAGTTGGTTGTCCCATCTTCTGTCACACTACTGGGAGAGACAGCAAGAGTAATACTAGGGAAATCATCATTGGTAATTGTCCCCGTCACTGGGGTGGTCGTACCTACTGTATAACCAGTCCCAGAAGTAAGAGTTAAAATAACAGTTTCATCACTTTCTACTGTAGTATCAGCAGTGGGGTCAACTGTTACGGTAGCAGTGGATGAATTAGCAGCAAAGGTGACACTGGTGGGAATAGAAGTGTAATCGGTTCCATTAGTAGCTGTTCCCCCAACTGTATAGTTAGCGGTTAAGGCGCTGGTAGTAGAACCGGTACGAGTAAAGGTATAGACTAAGTTGGTTGTCCCATCTTCGGTAACACTACTGGGAGAGACAGCAAGAGTAATACTGGGGAAATCATCATTGGTAATTGTCCCTGTAACTGCGTTGGTCGTACCTATCGTATAACCTGTCCCTGCAGCGAGGGTTAAAATGACGGTTTCGTTACTTTCTACTGTGGTATCAGCAGTGGGGTCAACGGTTACGGTAGCAGTGGATGAACCAGCAGCAAAGGTGACAGTATTGTTAGTCCCTGTACGAGTGTAGTCGGTATTAAGGGTAGCTGTCCCTCCGAGGGTGTAGTTGACTGTTAAAGGATTAGTGGTTACTCCACTACGGGTGAAGGTATAAACCAGATTTGTTGTCCCATCTTCGGTAACACTTGCGGGAGAAACTGCAAGAGTAATACTGGGAAGAGTCGGACTAGAAACATAGCTAAAATAACTAGCAGTTAGACTTAATGCTGTTTGATTATTGATAACTGCAATAAGTTCATCTGGTTCGGTTCCGGGTTTGTTGATGTAGAGTTTAGTATTAGAACCAGAAACCGTTAACAGATAGTCACTACTTGCACCTCGTAGTTGAATTGTATCATCAGTGGTGTTAAAGTCGGCAATTGTCGCGTAGTCGCTAGTACCTGCATTAGTTGTATTACCGTCATCGTAACCAATCCAAGTTGCGTCACCAAGGATAAATCTATCACTTCCTGCTCCTCCTGTTAAAGAATCAATTTCTCCTTTTCCTGGGGTGCTACTGTTAGGGTTAACCCCTGTGATGATGTCATTACCTCCCCCGGTGGTGATGGTGTCATTAGCATTAGTTCCAGTAATTTGAAACCTTTCTATATTAGAGAAGGAAACGGAGTCAGAATTACCACTGCTATTAGTATAGGCACTAAAAGAACCACTCCAAGCCCCACCACTCTCAAAAATACTGCTACTTATTCCTGCTGGAAAGGTGGTTGTCCCCGCGTAGGTGTTACTGGAGTAGTCAATAATTAATAGGTCATTTTCGTCCCCACCATTTATGTTGTTCCCACCATTGACGTTATCTTGTCCTCGTCCCCCGTTAATCGTATCATTTCCCTCTCCGGTAGCAATGGTTTCATTAAAACTCCCCGTAAAGGTAATACTATCATTACCGGTTCCAGTAGTCAGGTTATTGAACCGTTCAACATTTTTGACCACATTGCCATTACTTTCAGTGAAGGTTCCCCCACTGTTATCAATGGTTAAATTGGTGGT
>NZ_JAPZSS010000217.1:0-16421 GCF_027532015.1 Microcystis sp. LE19-131.1A
AAAAATAGGCTTTTCGAGGGTAATTCTTGTTTTAATTCTCCATGTACGCGGTCTTTAAAAGCCTCTATTTCGTTCCAAGACACGATTAAGAGTGGCTTTTAGGCTAAGTATAATTACTCATCGCGTAAGTGAGATGCTCCCCCTTATAAAGTAAGGATATCCGGAAACATTCCGTGTATTCACTAGCAATAGATAGAAATTTTCTGGATAACCGACTGGATCGTCGCACTACAAAGAAATATTCTGGATAGGACTATTTTAATAACTCGATTTCCCCTGGTCGCCAAGTCTTATCAAACCAAGGCTCAAGCGGGCCATAAAGCCGAAGAATCGTATTCCAACCCGTTTCAGGAATCGTCTGCACCCAATTATTCTCCTTACCCGCAAGCGGTTTCGGCCCGAAATAAATATCTACAGAACCATCGGCATTAACCAAAAGTCCCTTTGTCTGACTACCGACACTGGGAAACTGTTGATCCGTCTGAACCTGCGATCGCGTCTGGTTACTGTAAAGAATCACTGACCAGAATAGTAGCACGGTAGGATGTGTTAGCGTAACGCAGAATAATTACAAATTCATCATGATTAAAAGCAAAAAAGCGCGTTAAGTAACTATTTTTTAAGTCAAGACGGCAATTAGCGATCGCAATTCCCCCAAAAATGTTCTATACAGTGCTTAATGCTTTGATTTTCGCTATCTCTGTTTCTAAGTTGGGAAGTTTTTGATTATATTTTTGGGCTGTTTCTAACCATAAATCTTTTACCATCAGTAATTCTTGTAGGGTTTCTTCTAAGGTTTTACCCTGAGCCAAACAGCCAGATAGTGCTGGAATTTCAGCGACAAAACCGCCTTCTTCACAGGGATAAATAATAATTGGATAATTCATCTTTAGTTGTCTCCGATGATTTCAAGGACTCGACGAATATAAACAGATTTTACTTTTTTATTATGAACAGGTATGACCAAAATAATATCATTTCTTTTAAAAATGTGATGGCTACCTGTAATTCGATCAAGGGAAAACCCTTCTAATTCTAGCAGTTTACAAATATCGTTGAATCTTGCGTTATTAGGACTATTCTTGAAAGGAGAAACCCTTTAACAATACACTTGTTCTAACATAGCGGTAGTGAGAGATTTTTGGCCGTGATAATAGAGACGACGATTGAGACAACCGATCGATTTAACATAGGTAGATAGGGTTCCCAGATCATGGGAAATAATTAAAATAGTCATCCACTCATTCAATTCTTGCAACAGGGAAAAAATACTAGCACGCATTTGGGGATCGACACTGGCAGTGGGTTCATCTAAAATCAAGAGACGGGGTTCTACTGCTAAAGCGCGAGCGATATAAACCCGTTGGCGCTGTCCTCCCGAAAGTTCAGCAATCGACCTTTTTTTCAACGCTAACATTCCCACACTATCTAAAGCTTTATCTACCCTTAACTCATCTTTTTTACTATAGCCTTGCCAGAGTTTTTTGCTGCTCAATCTCCCCATTTTCACCACCTCACCCACAGTGATGGGAAATGAGCGATCGCATTCGACAAACTGCGGCACATAACCGACTAATTCCCGACCTTTTTCGACACTTTGCCCCAAAATACTGACTTCTCCCCGCCAAGGTTTAATTAATCCCAGTAAAACCTTAAGGAGGGTAGTTTTTCCTCCTCCATTCGGGCCGATAATTCCCAGGAAATCTAATTCTTCAATGGTTAAATTAATATCTTCGAGGATAGGTTCCTGTTCGTAGCCGGCCCAGAGATTATTAATGGTAATGATCGTTGACATATACAAGCAATTACTGATTTAAAACTGTGGCCATTTTTTGGGAAACTTGTCGCAGGTTTTCACTCCAATTTTGAGCAAAGGCACTAATAGGGATTACCTGTCCCCCAATTTCCCTCGCAATAGTTTCGGCACTTTTCTGACTAAATTCTGGTTGAGTAAAAATAACTTTTATATTCTCTTTTTTTGCCTGTTTGATTAGTTGACTTAACTGGGCAGCACTGGGTTCATTACCGTCGATTTCGATCGCAATCATCTCTAAACCGTAATCTTGGGCAAAATAGCCCCATTCGGGATGAAATACCATAAATTTTTTGTTTTTAATCCCTGCCAAGTTTTGCCGAATTTCTTGATCTAATGCGTCTAATTCCTGACTGAATTTTTCCAAGTTAGCTCGATAGATAGCTTCCTGACCCGGATCGAGTTGTGCTAGGGTTTGATAAATAGTCTCTGCTTGTGCTTTGACTCGTTTTGGTGATAACCAAATATGGGGATCTAGGGTGTTTTTTCCAGCTTGATGTTTTTCTTCCTTGCTGTGATCATGATCATGATCGTGATTATGTTCTGCTGTCAAAGGTATTTTATCTACTCCTTGACTGGTATCGACGATTAACATCTGTTGGTTAACACTGTTTAAGCGATCTTTCCAGGCATCTTCTAAGGATACACCAATTTTAAAATAGGCTTGCGATCGGGCTGTGGTTTTTAATTGTTCGGGTTTTGGTTCATAGGTGTGGGGATCTGTCCCGGGTTGAATCATGGCATTAACACTGACTCTATCACCGCCGATACGTTTGACAAAATATTCCTGCGGTACGATACTCACTGTCACCTGTAAGGGTGTCTTTGCTTCCTTTTCCTTGACCGAGGGACCACTACAAGCTGTTAAGCTGGCTATAGTCATTGTTAAAGCGATCGCTGTTAACTGGAATTTTTTACCCATGGGATTAACTGAGTCTGATTATGATTCTCATCTTACCACAGTCGATGAGAATCGTTATCATTCTGAAAATATCTCGGTATAGATGTACTGGTTTTTCGTCCTTCGATCTTTCGCTCCCAATTAAAAATTTTCTCTTGCCAACCAACGCTTGACATGATATTATATAGATAATGGAAAATCCGTGCGCCTGCGACCCCCCTCTGGTCAAGTCAAGTAAAGCCCAAAAAAATTAACCCCAAAAAGTAGTGGGTAAACTGGAAACTGATACTCGTTAAGACTGCACCGGAGTGCCGGAGTTGGGAGAGGAAGCCTGAGCATTTGTACTAGAACTCCCAATAGGCAGTATAAATTCAGGAGAGCTTAACTAGAGCTTGCTGAATAAATCTAAAAACCGTGTTGGGTAAGACTTTTAGACTTTTTGGGAAATCAAAAAGTACCGGACATGGGAGTGATCGGGGGGAAAATTCAGGGACTTTTTCCCTGAAAATTAGGTAATTGACCCCCTCAAAATCGGTAAAACCCTACACCCCACACCCTACCCCCACGAAAAACTTTTTGCCGCAAACCCTAACCAAAAACCGAGTGCCGATCACTAAAAAATGACTTTTGCCTCCGTTATTCGCAACATTGAAAAATCGCCATTAACTGCCGAACTTATCCAAAAACTGGAGAAAAACGGCAATTTAACCCTAACCGGCCTTGCCCGCTTACCGAAAGGATTAATAAGCACAGCTTTCGCCCGTTGTCAAGGAAAAAACCTTTTAATTATCTGTGCCAATCTAGAAGAAGCGGCACGTTGGGCAACACAATTAGAAGCGATGACGTGGAAAGGTATTTTCTTTTATCCCACCTCGGAAGCTTGTCCTTACGAGACATTTAATCGGGAATCCGAGATGATTTGGGGACAGATGCAGGTATTATCGACAATCAGTCATCAAGATGCCGGAATTGCGATCGTTACCACCGAAAAGGCCCTGCAGCCCCATTTACCCCCTAGAGAGGTTTTCGAGCAGTATAGCGATAATTTTGCGGTAGGAAGGGTTATAGAAGCCAAAAACCTCGATCTAACCCTAGCTAGATTAGGATATGAACGGGTTTCACTGGTAGAAACCGAAGGGCAATGGAGTCGTCGCGGCGATATCGTTGATATTTTCCCAGTTTCGGCCGAATTACCGGTCAGGTTAGAATTTTTCGGCGATGAATTGGAAAAATTGCGAGAATTTGACCCTGCCACCCAAAGATCCCTCGATTCTATCCCCAATCTGCTTCTTACTCCCACTAGCTTCGCAGCGATCATTGCCCCTTCTCTTCCCCCCACAGTGGCCGATTATTTGGAGGCTAAAGAGCGAGAAAAATTGGCTAATGGCATTTATCCAGAGGGAATTGAGCGATTTTTAGGCTTGTCCTTCCGTCAACCTGCCTCTTTATTGGATTATCTCCCCGAAAATACTCTTATTGCCTTTGATGAACTGGAAAGCTGTCAAGCTAGAAGCGATCGCTGGATAGAATATATTGGGGAACGCTGGCAACAGATAGAACCAGCTTTACCGCAAATTCACCGTTCTTTTGGCGAATCTCTGCAAATATCGGTTAAATTTCCCCATCTCTACCTCTCAGAAATAGACGATCACCTCTCCGAAAATAGTCTTAATCTCTCCAGTCGTCCGATTCCCACCAATCCGGGGCAATTCGCCAAACTAGCGGAAATTTTACGGGGAAAAAGAGAGATTTATAGCGGTATTAAACTAAATAAGTACGCCACATGGTTAATATCGGCCCAACCCTCCCGCACAGTCGCGTTATTACAGGAACACGACTGTCCGGCCCAATTTATCCCCAATCCCCTCGATTTTGGGGCGATCGAGCGCTTAATCATTCAAAACACCGCTACAGCCCTAAAATACTCAGGATTAGCTGAATTAGAAGGTTTTATCCTCCCCACCTATCGCATAGTCGTCGTTAGCGATCGAGAGTTCTTCGGGCAACATCTTTTAAATACTGCTGGTTACGTCCGCAAACGTCGGCAAGCAGCCTCGGTACAGGTGGATGTGAATAAACTCCGTCCCCTCGATTTTGTAGTACATAAACACCATGGCATCGGACAGTTTATCAAACTAGAAAAGCAGGAAAGCACAATTAGCGGAGTAGTGCAAGGTCGAGATTATCTAGTTATTAAGTATGCTGATGGATTATTGCGGGTTCCTGCCGATTCTGTTGATAATCTCTCCCGTTATCGTCATACAGGTAATCAAGAGCCTGAATTACATAAAATCTCTGGCAAAGCGTGGGAAGCGACGAAAGCTCGCGTCAGGAAGTCAGTTAAGAAGTTAGCGGTTGATTTAATCAATATTTACGCCCAACGCGCCCAAAAATCGGGTTTTGCCTATCCGATGGATAATCCCTGGCAGCGGGAGTTAGAGGATTCTTTTCCCTACCAACCCACTGCTGATCAACTGAAAGCGATACAGGATGTGAAACGGGATTTAGAAAGCGATCGCCCGATGGATCGCTTAGTCTGTGGGGATGTGGGTTTTGGTAAGACAGAAGTGGCGATTCGTGCTATTTTTAAAGCTGTCACCACGGGTCATAAACAGGTGGCTTTATTAGCACCAACAACGATTTTAACCCAACAACATTATCACACCCTAAAAGAACGTTTTGCTCCCTATCCTATTAATGTGGGTTTATTAAATCGTTTTCGCACCAATTCCGAGAAAAAAGATATCGTCCAGCGCTTGAAAACGGGGGAATTGGATATAGTGGTGGCGACGCAGTTGTTATTAAGTAAAGCGGTGGAGTTTAAAGATTTAGGATTATTGGTGATCGATGAAGAACAGCGTTTTGGGGTCAATCAAAAGGAAAAAATTAAGGCTTTTAAAAGTAATATTGATGTGTTAACCTTGACGGCAACACCGATTCCCCGGACTCTTTATATGTCCCTTTCTGGGGTGCGAGAAATGAGTTTAATTACCACACCTCCCCCCTCTCGTCGTCCCATCCAAACCCACCTTTCTAGTTATAATTCTGATGTGATTAGAACGGCAATTCGCAATGAATTGGATCGGGGGGGACAGATTTTTTATGTAGTACCCAGAATCGAGGGAATTGAAGAAAAAGCGGCAGCAATTCAAGGGATGATTCCGGGTGCTAGAATTTCCATTGGTCACGGTCGTATGGATGAGTCCGAATTAGAGACCACCATGTTAGCATTTAATAATGGGGAAGCGGATATCTTAGTCTGTACGACTATTGTGGAGTCGGGGTTAGATATTCCCAGAGTTAACACAATTATCATTGAAGATGCCCAAAAATTCGGTTTAGCGCAACTCTATCAACTGCGGGGACGGGTGGGGCGATCGGGAGTACAAGCGCACGCTTGGTTACTTTATCCAGCTAAGGGAGAACTAACAGAAACCGCTCGGGAAAGATTAAAGGCAATTCAAGAATTTACCCAGTTAGGATCGGGGTATCAATTAGCGACTAGGGATCTGGAAATTCGCGGCGCTGGTAACTTATTGGGTGCGGAACAATCGGGACAAATGGAAGCGATTGGTTTTGATCTATATATGGAAATGTTACAGGAAGCTTTGCGGGAAATTCAAGGTCAAGAAATTCCTCAAGTGGAGGATACCCAAATCGATCTGAAATTGACGGCATTTATTCCTAATGATTATATATCGGATCCGGAGCAGAAAATGGATGTCTATCGGGCGATCGCTACTGCTAATTCTCAGAAAACTTTAGGACAAATTGCTGCGGATTTAGTGGATAGATATGGGGCAATTCCTTCCCCAGTGGCACAATTATTTAAGGTAATCGAGTTAAAACATCTGGCTAAATCCCTCGGTTTTTCGCGCATTAAACCCGATGGAAAACAGCATATTATCCTAGAAACTCCTATGGAGGAACCAGCGTGGAAATTATTACAAGAACACCTACCCCAACATATACAATCACGCTTTGTTTATAGTCCCAAACAGGTGACGGTTAGGGGTTTAGGAACGGTAAAACCACCACAGCAGTTAGATAGTTTATTGGAGTGGTTAGCTAAGTGTAAAGATGGTTTACCGAGGGGGAATTAGACTAAATCCTGTTTAAAAAGTATAGGAGAGTGGGTGATGGGGAAAAGATAATCAATAAGAGTAATCTCCTGACTCCTATACTCTAACTGCTATAAAAAGCACCTCATATCTAGGAGGTGCTTTGGGGACGGAGAGAGAGGGATTCGAACCCTCGTTAAAGTTACCCCTAAACAGCATTTCCAGTGCTGCGCCTTCAACCGCTCGGCCATCTCTCCAATTTAGGTCACGATCATCCATCGTACAGCAAATGCTGCCGATCTGTCAAATTATTTTTCTTTTTCCGACGATGACCGATCAGGTTAGGGACTTGCGCTTTGATAATGTACCTTTTGGGCGAACGCAGTTCGCCCCTACATTGTGGACAAAATCCGTTACTGTAGGGGCGCAAAGCTTGCGCCCTCCGATCGATTGGGATATTATTCCCACGCAAGTCCCTAAGCACATCCTAGATATTGATTTAAGATTGCGGCTGTAGCTAGACCGGTTTTTTGCCAACTAAACTCATTAGCTCGTTTTTTGCCTAGATAACTTAATTTTGACTGTAATTGTCGATCTTGAGCGATAATTTTCAGGGCATCGGCTATGCACTCGACTCGATAGGGATCGATTAAAATTGCCGCTGTTGCCGTGACTTCGGGCAAAGATGACAAATTTGAGGTAATGACGGGTGTACCGCAAGCCATAGCCTCTAAAACGGGCAATCCAAAGCCTTCCCAGAGACTAGGGAAGACTAAAGCAGTGGCTTGACTGATAACTTTGGGTAGGTGATCGTAGGGGATATAATCGAGAAATTTAATGCGATCGCTAACTGCCAATTCTCGCGCTTGTTGTTGTAAATTGGGGGTATAACGGCGATCGAAGCTGCCGGCAATCCAAAGATGATAATCTGTTAAATCTGGGGGCAGTTGGGCAAAAGCGGCGATTAAACGCGGTAAATTTTTATAGGGATTGGGACGACCGAGATAGAGAAAATAGGGATGTTCTGGCTTATTATCTTCCATAGGGCGAAAGTGATGATGATCGTAGGCTAGGGGAATTGAAGTAATTTTATCGGCGGGAATTTGATAATATTCAGTGATATCTTTGGCCGTTGCCTGAGAGTTACAGATAATATGTTTTGCCTGTTGTAATACCTGCGGCACATAATAACGGAAATATTGGGTTAAGGGGGAAGTAAAACTGGGAAACCGTAGGGGAATTAAATCGTGGACCATGACGACAAAGCGACAGGGAGAATTTATCGGCGCTTCTGGGAGGGGAGAAAAGAGTAAATTGGCCTTTAATTGTCGGTAAATTGACGGTAACTGCCACTGAGTCCAGAGTAAGCGTTTTAAATGACCTTTCGCTCCTCGATCAGGGCCGAGACCTTTGGGGATAGAATAACAGTTAAAGTCGGGATAACTATTAGCTGTTAGTAGGGTTGGTTCTAAATTTTTCAGGTAGGGTAAGAGGTTAAGAATGTAGGTACTGATTCCCGTGGGTTGGGGAAAAAGTACCGAGAGATTAATTAATAGGTTATGCTTTGTATTCACTAATTACCCTGTTGATATTTGCTGAGGATTTCTGAGATATATTGGTAGCCTTCCAGTCCAATAGATTTAATCAGGGAGGAACGTTCCTGACTGAAAGTCTGTTCAAAAGCTGCGATATTTTTGCCACGAATAACCGTTAATAGACTAGCAGCTTGTCGCCATTCTACTGCACCGATTTCGTGGAGCCAATACATTCCTAGAGAACCCATATAAATTGCCTGTTCAAAATTTTTGTCTTGATAGTAAGCTTCGCCTAAATAAGTTAGTAATAAACCTTGCAGATATACATCTCCGTAGTATTTGGCCGATTCCAATCCTTGTAGGAGAATATTAATCGCATCTTGGGTTCTTTCGAGGACAAGATATGCTAAACCTAAACTGCTACAACAAAGGGATTTACTCTGCCAATCTTGGAGACTTTCCGCTAACTTTAATCCCTGCTGTAAATACTCGATCGAAGTTTGATAAATTTCGGGATCATATCTCTCTAACTGTTGCGCTTCCTGTACCTGACTATAACCCAAATTAGCTAAAGCGTTAGCCTGTCCTAAACTATTACCCTGTTGACGACTTAAAATTAAGGCTCTCTGACTTAAATTAATCGCTTCTGTATAGTTTTTTTGGATAGCATTGAGACGGGATAAATGGTTTAAATTAGCTATTTCACAAGCATAATCCTGTTGTTGACGAGCAATTTCTAAAGCTTGTTGATGACATTCTCTAGCCTGTGGATAGTCGCCGCGAATGCGATTAGAATAGGCAATTAAAGTTAAAATTCTCGCCTTTTCTCCCGTACCTTCCACATAACGCAGAGGAATTGATAAATAATCTAATGCCTCCTTGAGATAACTGCCAGAAAAGGAGGCGAAAATTCCTCCGTATAAAGGAAAATAATCCCGTTGAGCAAAGGTTCTCAGAATTTGTAAAGCCATCTGAAAACAGCCGCGACTATAGAGGGAATTTTTACTAACTTGCTCGAAACTATTGGTTAACAGTGACCAAATTAAAGCAAAGGTGAGAAAGGTAGAAATGGATAATTTAGCTCCCAGTTTTTCGCTATAGATACGCTGATCAAAAAAGTTAATTAGTCCCCTTTGGATATATTGAAAAACAATGGCAGTTTCTACCCAATCGGTTAAAGTTAAATCCTGGGTGAGAGAATCAAAAGCTTGTTGATTAGCTAAACTTTCTAAGACTCGTTTTAACCAAGAGGGATTAACTTTACTTGCCCAAATTTGCCAGGGAGTCACTCGCTCATTATCATTAGTAAAACCAAGATTGCGATTTTGTTCGTAGAGCCAACTGGTGAGATCATTCGATAAATTTGACCAAGTACTTAACCCCAGATTAATCCCCGTGGCAATTTGCCATAAATCCGCTTCTCCTCGCTGGTGAGAAACTGTCTGTAAATGCTTGGCTAACTGTTGTAATTGTTCTAGGGTTAAAGCATTACTTTGATTGGGATCAATTAAATTCACTAAAGTTAGTAAACGATCCTCTCGATCGATTTTCACCAGATTATCGATCGCCGCTGCAGTGAGAGAATTTTGCTGATTGGTTTTTTGATATTTTTCCCATTCACTTTCGATCGTTTCCAGGGCCCGCAAAACCCTAGTCGCTTTAATTTTTGTTTCTAACTGTGAGCGAGTAATGATAATTTTTTCAGTTAAACAACGCTCAAAAATTTCTCCTGTGCCATTTTTTACTCCCTCGGACAAAAGGTTATAAACCTGTGATTTAGCTCTAATTTTTCCTTCTAAAGTTAGATTGACAATGCGCTCAATTAGTGCATTATAAGTTTCGTTGAAGTTATCTCTATTTTCTGTCATAAGTGTTTTTTCAGTTATCAGTAAACAGTAATCAGTGAAAAGACAGTAGTAAGCTTCTAAGCTGTACTGAATTTAAACTGCATAGTGGAAATTTCAGTACAAATGCTCAAACTTCCTCTCCCTGCTCCGGCACTCCAGTACAGTCTTAACGAGTAATTTATATAGTCAGCAGCTTATCAGTTATCAGATGTGAGTTTTCAGTTCACCGACTACTTTTTGGGGTTAATTTTTTTGGGCTTTATTTGACTTGAAAAGAGGGGGTCGCAGGCTGGCACGGATTCCCATTATATAAGAAATTATCTGTCAAGTCGTGGGGTTTTGTCAAGCTTTTTGGAAAAAAAATTAACCGATAGTCTTAACGAGTAATTTAGATAGTCAACAGCTGATTTAATGCTGCACACTTAAAACTTAAATCTGATAACTGATCACTGATAACTGATTCAAGACTGACTCCTGTTGATCAAAGTAATTACCGTCACTTCGGGGGGACAAAAAAGACGACCGGGGAAATAGGTTCCTAAGCCTCGATTCACATATAATTGATTTTCTCCGACCCGATGAAATCCCTCGGACCATTGCCAGTATCGGACTACTTTGCTAAACTGCCGGTGAAGGGGAACCCAGCGACGATAGGGTTCGGGTAGTGATCGCCTAAGTTCCTCTAAAATTATCGGTAGGGAACCGATACCCGGTATAGTCACTTGACCTCCGTGGGTATGACCGGATAACTGCAAATCCACGCGCCAATCCTTTAAAATCATGGCTGTATCGGGATTGTGGGAAAGGACGAGTCTGGGTATATCGGGGGAAATTTGCTCGAGGATTTGCGGTAAAAATTCCCCAGACCAATAATCGGCCAATCCGACGATGGGAAAATTTTCGCCGTAGGGTGTGACGATTTCATTCCAGAGTACCCGAATTCCCACGTTAGTTAAGGCTGATCTGACCGTTTCCCTTGCTTGCGGAAGATAACTGTCATGATTTCCTAAACAAGCATAAATACCCCCTTGACTTTTGAGAGCTTTTATGCTATCTGCTAGGGCAAAAATTGGCTGGGGACTATAGGTAATAAAGTCCCCCGTCAGGAAGATGAGATCGGGTTTTTCCTGATTAGTAATGGCGATCGCTTCTTGCAGGACAGCTTCAGGCAAATGCTCTTCATCGCAGTGCAGATCTGACCACTGCACCAACTTGATCCCTTGCAGATGTGCCGGTAGGCCAGCAATTGCGATCGTTAATCTTTCTACCTGTAAGGATTCTAACCAAAAGGGTCGCATCGGTGAGCCGTTGTCGGTGAGCAGTTACCAGTCTATCAATTATTTGCCGATGGGGTTGCTGGGGGACGCTTCCGCAAACATCCCTCTCTTGAGGATTAGCCTGGAAATTTACTGATAATTCTTTCCATAGCGGCCTCGACGTTGGCACGACTATTAAAAGCCGATAGCCGGAAATAACCCTCTCCGGCAGCCCCAAAGCCAGATCCGGGAGTCCCCACCACATTACAGGTATGTAGCAGTTTATCGAAGAAATCCCAACTTGATAGACCCTGGGGCGTTTTTACCCAAACGTAGGGCGCATTTACGCCACCATGGACTTCTAAACCGGCAGCGGTTAATTTTTCTCGGATAATTGTTGCATTTTGTAAATAAAACTTGACAAGTTCTTGTACTTGTGCTTGTCCTTCCGGGGAATAAACCGCCTCGGCCCCCCGTTGGACAATGTAGGAAACGCCGTTAAATTTGGTCGATTGCCGACGATTCCACAGTTTCCAGAGTTGCACATCGCTGCCGTCGGCCGCTTTGGCCATCAGACTTTGGGGAACCACGGTTAAAGCGCAACGAGTCCCGGTAAAACCGGCATTTTTAGAAAAAGAGCGAAATTCGATCGCACATTGCCGCGCTCCCTCGATTTCATAGATGGAATGGGGTAAACTGGCATCGGTGATAAAGGCCTCGTAGGCTGCATCAAAAAAGATAATCGATCCGTTGGCCCTAGCATAATTAACCCAAGCTGTCAAGTGTTCTTTGGTAGCTGTGGCCCCGGTGGGATTGTTGGGAAAACAGAGATAGATTAAATCGACTTTTTCCGTCGGAATCTGGGCAGTAAAGTTATTTTCGGCGGTAATTGGCAGATAAATCAAGCCCTCGTATTCGCCGCGTTCGTTGACCTCTCCCGTGTGTCCGGCCATAACGTTAGTATCGACGTAAACGGGATATACTGGGTCGGTCACGGCGATCGAGTTATTATCCCCAAAAATATCGAGAATATTGCCCGTATCGCACTTAGAACCGTCGGAAATAAAGATTTCATCGGCATTTATCTCACAACCGCGAGCCTGAAAATCATGGACGGCGATTTTCTCCCTTAACCAAGCATAACCCTGTTCGGGCCCGTAACCCTTAAAGCTAGAGCGATCGCCCATTTCCTCCACTGCTTTAATCATGGCCTCGCGACAAGCTAGGGGCAAAGGTTCGGTGACATCCCCAATCCCCAGACGGATAATATTAGCATCGGGATGGGCTGCCGCAAAAGCTTGGACTCGTCGGGCAATTTCCGGGAAAAGATAACCCGCTTTTAGTTTTAAGTAATTACTGTTAATGGTTGCCATAATTATCATTCTCGTTTCAGTCGCAACCTTTAATTCTATAATAGTCGGTCATCAGCCGTCAGTTTCGATCGCTCTCCTTCACGCATTAGGATTGGGTGTAGGCGGTTGTCTTTCGATATACAATCAGAGAAAAACCTCTTAATAACTGACATTAGTATGGGTGAATCAAAACGTCGTCAATCGGCCCTGGGTGATAAGTATGGACAGGAAGAAAATATCCTGCCTTGGCTACCAATTACCAAAAGTCAAGCATCCCAAGCTTACAAGTTAACCACTAGGGGTGCCTGGATTGGTATAGGAGTTTTAGCTGGGGTTTGGGTAGTTATTCGCTTTGTCGGGCCAGCTTTCGGTTGGTGGAATGTCCAATAACCGCTTAAGGCTGCCTCAGTTTGGGGGTTAGGGTTTTAGGGTGTTGGGGTTTTAGGGTTTTAGGGTGATAGGGTGTTAGTTGAAATTCCCCCACTTCCCCACTCCCCCACCTCCCCACTTCCCCACTTCCCCACTTCCCCACTCCCCCACTTCCCCACTTCCCCACTTCCCCACTTCCCCACTTCCCCACTTCCACCAGAAAATTAATTTTATTGCTGTGCCAAGATCTGGTCATCGATCGCCCAGTCTATTTCTTGCCGATCGCGACCGGAAGCGAGATAATCATTCTGGAAGGAGTCTGTTAAACCACTGACGAGATCATATTCAGGCTGCCAGTTTAACTCCCGGGTGGCCTTATTAATATCAGCGTAAAAATGTTGAACCCGCAGGGGGAAAGGTTTCTTTTTGCCGAAGTCAAATTTTTTGGGGTTATAGTTAACAATCTCGATTTCCTCGGCATTTTTCCCCATGGCTGCCGCGCAAGCTTTTGCTAAACCGTTAAAAGTTACATAGCGATCGCCGGAAATATTATACACTTGACCGATAGCCTGAGAATTACCCAATACTGCGGCCATGGCTTGGGCCAGATCGGCAACGTGACCAAATTGGGTAAAATGTTCCCCATGACCAGGTATAGGAATAGGACGATTACGAACCAAACGGTCAAAAAACCAAGCTTCTAGGTCATTATAGTTGCGCGGTCCGTAGATATAGACTGGACGGATGGAAGTCCAGGGTAAACCCATCTCGCTTAAATAGTTTTCTGTCTCGTGTTTTCCCTTGTGGCGACTTTTGGGATCTAGTTTATCCCCTTCTTTATGGGGCATTTGGTCGGATTTTAGATAAACCCCCGCCGAGCTAACATAGACAAAATGCCCGATTCTGTCTCTAAATATCTCGACGAGGGGCTGAGTATCACTTAATTCTCTGCCATTATTGTCGAAAATTGCCTCAAAACTCTCATTTTTAAGCTTTTCTTTCAGTTGCCCTGGGTCAGTGCGATCACCATGAATCTGTCGTACTCCAGCAACCGGGGCGGGTTTATTGCCACGATTGAATAATACTACCTCATGACCCTGTTCTACTAACACTTTAGTCAGGGAAACGCCGATAAATCGGGTTCCACCCATAATTAAAATTTTCATAAGATGATGGCATAGATATCAAGGTTATATTATCCCTCGATCGGTGCAGTTTGTGGCTTGTTAGTTGTTGGGTTTTCGGGGCTATAATACTAAATCGGTTGAGGAGAGGCACTGTTGCGATAGGGACAATAGTTAATCAGTCTTTAATAACCGGATTTAGTCTGAATTGGCCAAGTTTCGCTAAAATGAAGGCAATTAGTCAACAGAGGAGGTCAAAATTATGACTTTAGCCAAGGTAAAAAATCTGTATGATCAAGATTTTGCTTTGTGGATAGAGAAGACGGTTAAGCAATTAAAATCTGGGGATTTATCTCAGGTTGATTTGGAGAATTTGATTGAGGAGGTGGAATCTTTGGGGAAAAGTCAACGCAAAGCGGTCGATAATTTTTTAACTCGTTTATTAGAACATTTATTAAAACGTTGTTATGTGGTTCTTCCCGATTGTTATCGAGGGTGGGAAATTGAAATTAGAAATTTTCGCAAGGAGTTGAAGAAGGAATTTAAGTATTCTCCTAGTTTGAAAAGGTTTATGATAGAGATTTTAGAAGAATGTTATCGAGAAGCTTTAGAAGCGGTGAAAGAGGATTATCCAGACTCTAATTTTCCCGATGTTTGTCCCTTTGCTGAGGATATTGATGGCTTATTAAATAATAAGTTTTGGCAGGATGAAAAATATGCTAACTCCTAATCTTTCGGAGGAATTGCCATCACTTGATTATTATTAACCACAACCAATTTACCGCCCAATTTTTCGATATTTTCCTTGGCTAACCTGCGGGTTTCTTCGTCTTGGCTACTTATCCAGACTAACATCCAAGCGCCGACTCTAGGGGCGCGACTATCGGGATTAGTTTCTAAAAATTTTACTGTTCCCCTAGCGGATTTTTCGATAAATTCATTACCAGCAATTTTCGCCCAATCGGCGGCCATTTGATTAGATTTCTTCGCCGCAGTAATATCACCTAAAAATAATAGTTCATCCACTCCTTTATATAACCAAACAAAATAGGCATCATTAATATCAGGACTGAGTTTTGCTAAACCTTTATTCATAATCTCGATGGTTCTTTCGGGTTTGCCAGCATTGACAGAAGAAGCGACAGACATCATCAAATAGGCGCGGACAAATTTTGGGTCATTTTTGGTGACAATCTCCATAAAATCGGGACTTAAACCGTAGCCAGTTTCCCTACGAGCATCCCCATCGCCATAATATTGAATAAACTGTAACATTGCCCAATTGGCTAACATATTATCAAAGCCAAAAGCTGGCATATTTTTTAATAACTCAACCTGAGCATTTTCTAGGCGAGATTCTTGACTATAATTTCTTTCTAATAATTTTTCTTTGGTCAAGGTTTTCACCTTTTCCTGTTGCATTTCCACCATAGCCATGATTAGTCCACCGATAACGGCGACTAAACCCAGAGTTTTAAGTAAGGATAGATTGAGAGATGTTTTTGCGCCTAGCATAAGTAGCTGGTTATAATTAAATTAAAAATGGATTTTAGGTTCGATCCCCCTTTGATCCCCCCTTAGTCCCCCCTTGATCCCCCCTTGATCCCCCCTTAATACCCCCTTGATAAGGGGGGCATCTGATAATTTTTAACGCCTACCTACTTAGCTTGAAATAAAGGTCAATAATCAGGGTATCCCGTACTTTCGATGATAAGCAAATTTTATCTATCGGAGGGCGCAGGTTCCTTGCGTCCCTACAGTAACGGATTTTTTCCACAATGTAGGCACAAACTGGGTTCGTCCAAAGGTGACAGAAACATTTTTCACCCAATGTCCAGAAGACCCAAAAAGCCTCTCCCCAAAATAATCAAAAGCGAAAGGTTTCAAGAGAAGATTTCCCCGCCACTTTGCGCTAAGTATCAAATTTTGGTTATTATGCCAGACAGCTTTTAGGCAATCTGGAAAAAATATCTATTGTCCGACTGTCCGGCTGCCGTCTGGACAAGTACCTGCAGCAGCACCAGCTGGAGTCGCGAGTACAACTGTAGCAGTGGGGCTATTTGTTTCACAAATGATTGCACTGAACACACCTGCGGTAGTTTGATTTACCGCAGAAGAGTAGTCGCGAATATCGTTGGTATAGTTACTTCCAGCAATAGCAGT
>NZ_JAPZSS010000288.1:0-8523 GCF_027532015.1 Microcystis sp. LE19-131.1A
GGTTATAATTAAATTAAAAATGGATTTTAGGTTCGATCCCCCCTGCCCCCCTTGATAAGGGGGGTGCCGATAGGCGGGGGGATCCCCCCTGCCCCCCTTGATAAGGGGGGTGTCTGACAACTTTTAACGCCTACCTACTTAGGCGCTGATTATTGGGAGGCCTTCCTTGCCGAAAGAAAGATTAGATTTATTATTGGTAGCCAAAAATCTCTGTGATTCCCGTCAACAGGCACAGCGATTAATTCGCGCTGGAGAGGTGAAAGTCAATCACCAAATCATCGATAAACCGGCCACAGAAATCGATCGGTCAGCGGCGATCGAGGTTAAGCAGAAACTGCCCTATTTGTCAAGGGGGGGCGAAAAATTAGCCAAGGCCTTAGAATTGTTTGCCATCGATGTCAGCGATCGCATTTGTTTAGATGGAGGCATTTCCACGGGGGGATTTACCGATTGTCTCTTGCAAAAAGGAGCAAAACGGGTTTATGGGGTCGATGTGGGTTATGGACAAGTGGCCTGGAGTTTACGGCAGGATCAACGAGTTATTTTACTAGAAAGAACTAATTTTCGCTATTTAACCCCAGAAAAGTTATACGGACAGGAAAAACCCGCCGATTTAGCAGTTATGGATCTGTCTTTTATTTCCCTGACCAAAGTTTTACCGACCCTGTGGACGCTATTAAATCCACCGCGAGAGGCGATTTTATTGGTCAAACCCCAATTCGAGGTGGGACGGGAAAAAGTCGGCAAAAAAGGGGTAGTTCGCGACTACCAAGACCAAGCAGGGGCAATTTTTCAGGTTTTACAGGCCGCAGAAGTCTTAGGATGGTTCTATCGGGGTTTAACTTGGTCTCCCATTACCGGACCTGCGGGTAATGTCGAGTATCTTCTCTGGTTGTCCACCGATACTGGCCAAGTTAGTCCCAGTTTAGCCGCGATCGCAGAAATCACCCAAGCAGCGATCGAACAGTTTTAACCCCAGTGTTTTGTCAAGGCAGTGGGGAGATTTTCAGAAAAACCCTTGACAAATGGCGAGACTTGCTTTATACTTTATGTATAATGGGAATCCGTTTGCCCATATATATAGGGTTTTTGAGGGAAGATAAGAGAGAAAAAAATAGACTCAAAAATCGGGTTGGGTAGGAAGAGGATAAAGGTATGAAGACGGAAATTTTCCCTCCCTGACAAGCATTAAACAAAGCATTTCTGAGAGTCAAACCGAATCTTTGTCAGGTAGAGAAGTTTCAAGTATTCTTACATACAAAAACGATGATCGGGCAGTTCAATCTATTGGAAAATGGGAGAGATAACCCGAAAAATTCTTGTTAAATCATGTTAAGTCCCGTAGAAACGATTAAAATTCTCGAAAATCATCCCGATCGCACTTTTCCAGCTGGTGAAGTTATTTTTGCCGATGGCACGGAGGGCGATTTAATGTACGGTATTCTTAGTGGAGAGGTGGAGATGTATATCAAGGGGCAATTGATAGAAACTCTACAAAAAGGGGACGTATTCGGAGCAGGAGCGCTCCTGCATGGGGATAAACTGCGAGAATCCACAGCTATTGCCAAAACTGATTGTAAATTAGCCTATCTCAATCAACCGCAGTTTTTATTTGCCGTGCAGGAAACCCCCATGTTTGCGATCGAAGTATTAAGAAGTTATTCCGATCGCTTTCGCAAGTTAAAAAAAATCTTCGCCGGTGAAGCATAGAGGAGCAAAGGAAAGCCATACCCCGAAAACTATTGACCGAAAATCTCACCAATAGTTAAACGGGAACCATTGACCAAATCCCCACCAGAACGCGGAGGTTTTCCCGATAATTGCACTTCTTTTAATAATAATAAACCCGCTCCCGTCTGCACCACCGGCCCGAAATTTTTCCAGAGAGCCACGATCGATCCCACTTCTCCGCTTAGATGAGAAAGGTCTTTTGTCTGTAATTCTCGAGGCAGTTGCTCCGGATCGTCTAGGGGAATAGTGGCCATCACTTTAAAGGGTTGTCCCCGGAAAGTGGTTAGCGCATGAGGATAAAAACCCCGGACTCGATCGTGAATTGTCCGGCCTGAATCTTGCCAGTGGATTAGATAGTCAGATTTTTGAATTAAAGGGGCATAGGTGGCATCGTCGTTATTTTGAGGAATTGGGGTAATTTCTGCTCGATCGAGCTTAGAGAGGGTTTCTAGGAGCAAATCCGCCCCCATTTGGCCTAGGGTTGCTCCCACCTGTTCGGCATTGTCAAAAAGAGCGATCGGGGTGTAGGCTTTCAGTAGCATCGGTCCGGTGTCCATGCCCGCATCCATTAACATAGTGGTAATGCCGGTTTCTTTTTCTCCCCTAGCGATGCACCACTGCACGGGGGCTGCTCCCCGATATTTCGGTAAAATTGAGCCATGAACGTTAATACAGCCTAATCTCGGCATCTCTAGAATTTCTGGGGAGAGGATTTGTCCGTAGGCAACTACTACAAAGGCATCCGCTCGCGATTGTCTGAGAAAATCTAAGGTTTTAGCATTTTTTTTCACACTTTTAGGCTGTAAAACTGGTATTTGCTGTTCTATGGCTATTTGTTTCACCGGTGAGGGGATTAATTGATTACCCCTTCCCCGGCGCTTGTCCGGTTGGGTAACGACGGCAATTATTTCTATATCGGGATTGGCTAATAATTTTTTGAGGGTGGGAACGGCAAAAGTCGGGGTTCCGAAAAAAACAATACGCATGGGAGAGGGGGGATTTTTCAGTTATCAGTGTGCAGTAATCATTAACGACTAACTATGCCAGACCATTGGATTTTTTTGGCTTTTTCCCGACGATAGGAGAAAAAATGCTCCTCTTGTTGATAGGTACAAAAAGGAGCGATCGCAATTTGTTGATCTCTAATTCCTAACTGTTGTAGTTGATGATAAATCACCCTTCGCACGTCCAAGCGAACTTTTCCTTTTTCCTCGTCAGCAAATAAGGGGGAAGGGGAGAGGTTAAATAAATTCGCCAGAATTTGGTCGGGATTGGTTTCTTGAGGAAATAAACTTAAACCCACTTCTGCGGCAACTTCTCTATCTACTTGATACACTTCCCCGGCAATTGCCGGCCCCAGGGCCAACACTAAGTTATCTAAACAACTACCGGAGTTTAATAACTGCTTAACTGCTTTGACAACTATTCCCTTAGCTGTCCCTCTCCATCCAGAATGAATCGCCACCCCAACACCGCTAGAGCGATCGCCTATTAGTACAGGCGTACAATCAGCACTGGCCACCCAAATCCCTTGACCGGAAGCATCGGTAATAATTCCATCCGCTTCGGCTATTTCTGGGTTAGTAATCCCTTGGGGATTTAATAGGCGATCGCCATGTACCTGTTTGACCCGATAAACTGGTACATTTGCCCCTAGAGCAGCCGTAAAAGCTTCCGGGGTTTGGGGGTAATAATGACGGGTAAAAAAGCCGTGGGACCAGTCCTCTAAGAGATTACAGGTAAGATAGGGCAATCCTTGCCATGTTTGCCATTGCCACAGAGAAGTCTCGGTTAATCGGACATCGATCGCTACATTGGTCACAGTCTAAGCCTCTCTGGCTGCAATAATACCTTATTCTTTCCTATCCTAGTTCTGAGCTTGGCAAACGGCAACCGGAAAATTATTGTCAAAACCCTTGACAAATGGCGAGACTTGCTTTAGACTTTTTATATAATGGGGATCCGTGCGCCCATATATATAGGGTTTTTGAGGGAAGATAAGAGAGAAAAAAATAGCCTCAAGAATCGGGTTGGGTAGGAAGAGGATAAAGGTATAAAGACGGAAAATTTCTCTCCCCCTCAGTACAATGAGTCTCAATGTATGCTAGGGCTGAATCAATCTGTCTATCATTAAGACCAAGTTTTTCACGAATCAGCTTGGGGGGATACTGAGCCTTTAGGTAATCCATAACATCATAAAGGGTAATTCGCGTACCGGCGATTGTCAATCCACGCTCTGTACGAATAATAGCTGATTGCCCGTTGGATACCAGAACCATACTCATAACCTTCTAGAATTTCATTCTATAGCTTATTTTACCGCAAATTCAGTATAGGGTCGAATATGTTCGGGTTTAAAGGCAAGGACAATTTGCTCTTTAGGAATACCGGCGGCTAATAAATCAGTGGCAATACCGTCTTCGGTTCCGTCTCGTTGTATCCAGATTTTACCATTAATAATTTGTAAATGCAGTAAACAGCCATGTACTCTTTCTCGGTTATCCCAACCTTCTAAGAGAATTAGATAGTTATCAGAGTCTTTGTCAATAATGAGGAGGCGGTTTACCTCTCCAGTAGCATAGCGCAAGTTTGCATAATAACGGAGAGATTCAATAATAATTTTTCTCATTTTTTCTAAACTATCCATCTTAAAATAACCTCCTCAATTTCGTCAAAAATTAATAATTTTAATCGTTTATTGTCTAATAAAACTTGACCAATAAAATCTTCAAAAATATCGGCAAAAGCTTGTTGATGAATTGCTAAATATAAAGTTCTTTCAGATTTTAGTTTTGTCAATAAATCATAGTATAAAATATATTGTCCTAATGCTTTTTCTAAGTCGTCGATAGATAATTTGCCAACAAAACTTTTAATTTCAATGGCAATTTTTTGATTGTCTTTTTCGGCGGCAATAATTTTTTCTGCTCCTAAGTCAATATATAAATCTCTTTTTCCCCAGCGAATAATTAGGGGGTCATGGGTAATTGTCCAGCCATCTTTGTCTAAGGCAGTTCTCACGGTATCATGATAAATATCTTTTGCTGGCATTTTTATTATAACTGGCGAGACATTTGGTAAAAATCAGGTTGATGATTCATCTTCAAACTCCACATTAGTGAGCAAGATGCTCACATTACTATTTTCATCATACCGAAATAGATGAATATCGGTATAGAAGTTAGACAGGGTTTGACACATTCTAATGCAAGTAAGCATCTGTTCGGGAGTGGGTATCATTATTGATGGCTTTTTCCTCCAATTTACGAGTTTATACCTGTAATAAGTATAGCATACTACTGGATTGAAACAGCTAATTTAGTGCCTTAGATTTAAGGGAATGCGAGCATCCTGCTCGCTAATTATTCAGGTAGTCTGCTGGCTAGATGTTATAGTCATTTCAAATAAGTTTGAGACATAAGCTTTTCATCATTTAAATTGGTATTTGAGGTTGTAGGGGCGAAGCATTCGGATAAGAAATCTACGGTTTCAGCGATAGGTTATTGCCCGAATGCTTCGCCCCTACGGGAGTGCTTACTGACAATAATAGTGAGCTAGGTGAGTCTTATCTCATTCTTATTTGAAACAACTATATATACCAAGCCAGAGCCTTGGCACAAGCAATAACAGTTAACTGTTAACTGAATAAACCGTCCTCGACGACGCAACTACCCGCAGCCCGATGCGATCGCTTCTTAGGTTGGGACGCTCCTGATAGCGTGCAGCAGAACGGCAGTAATCGGGAGTAATGCGGAAAGAACCACCTCTTAGCAAACGAAAATTAGCCTCATTAGCCTCATTCTCACTCAGCCAAGCACTACCATCATTAGGCGCATCCTCATACTTTTTATACCAATGGTCTGTACACCACTCTAAAACATTGCCGTGCATATCGTAGAGTCCAAAAAGATTCGCTACTTGAAACCTTCCTACAGTCGTCGTCTTTCCACGAAGAGTTTCTAGATAATTTGCCAAAGCTGGGGAAATCTTCTCGCCAAAGTGAAACGGTTGGTTATATTTCTGATTCCATTCGGCTAAAGTTAACTCACTGATAACTGCACGACAGGCGTATTCCCACTCTGCTTCACTGGGTAAACGGTATTGATAGCCTTTTCCTCTTTCCTGAGACCAGCGTGATAGTCTTTCACAGAATTCCACTGCCTCGTACCAACTAATACTTTCCACTGGTCGGCAGCTATTTCCTTTATAGTGTGAAGGTTCTGGGTTGAGATTCCGTTCAACTTTAGGCAAAGAAGCCACTACTCGCCACTGCGCCTGCGTTACGAGATATTTGCCCATCAGAAAGGGAGAAACCTTGACTTTGTGTTGCGGACGCTCATTTGGATATGATCCTTCTTCTCGCTCCGGCGAACCCATCCAAAACTCACCACCGAGAATTTCCACCATTTCTAGGTTTATTCCACCTTCTAACTCTTCGATTACTGTGGCTGGTAGGTCGTTTTCTGCAATGATTGAGAGGGCAATTTTTCCTTGCTTATCAACCTCTGCTTTCCAGATAGGAACCTCCTCTCCCCACTGTTTCAGCAACCAGGACGCTGACAGCCTTATCTGTGCTTTTTCCTTCTCATCTGTGAGTAATTGCCATAGCCTTTCTTGATTGAGGAATAATTTACGGACTGCCTCTTTTTCTAATGTCTCTCGCTCTAAATTATCAATATCTGGACTTCTCAGGTAAGAACGTAACTCCTCCTGGCTACTAGCTTGGAGAAACTCTTGAGCCAAGTCCGTAGTTTCCACTGTGTCTTTATATTGTTGCAGAACTTTCTCCGCGTCTGCTAACTTGTCACCCGACCACAAATAATCCTGAGATTTGTTATTTTTCTGCCAGCTTTCGGCATCTTTATCCACCTGTTTGGCTAATTCTCTACCCTTGCGAGTTTCGGTTCGCCACAGATTCAGGTTGTCCCACTTTTCAATTAAAGCTTCATGTGCTAAATCTACCCAAGCTTCTTCTTCTCGTTCAGTTTTTCCCGTTACTAAAAGGCGACCTTTTACTAATCCTTGTTTTCCTTCAATTAGTTCTGTTAAAACTTTTTGTCCTTCTTGATTATCTCCAGCTAGAGACAAGATAAAGGCTTTCGGTTGACGCAATCTGGTATCTTTTTCCCCATCTCCTATTTGCAGAAGATTCAAGAAAATTCGCTTGATTAAAGCTTTCTCTGCTTCCGTTCGCTCTTTTACAGGTTTTTCTTCTTCATAATCCCTATATTGATAGACTTTATCAGCTTGACAATTTAACGCTCCTACTATCCCACCTATCGCCTCATAAGTATCTAAAGTCAGCCGATGTTCTGCCTCATCTCGTTTCTGCCAAAGCTGGGTTAAAGCAAACTCTAATAAGGGTAAAAATCCTGGTTCTTGTTTAATATCTTCAAGGATTTTATTGAGCAATTCTTTCGTAACTTCATAGCCTTGCAGTTTGGCTGGTTCGGTGATAGCTTCTAGCAAATCTAATCCCCTTAGATCTGGCAGGTATTCGGCGTTATTTTGAATCAATTTTCGCAAAGAATCGTAACGCAAACAGGGTTCAATAAAATCCGCCCTCATGGTAGCGACAACTGCCAGAGGAGAGTCAGGAATTGTGGCAACTTGAGTAATCAATTCAATAAAGCGATCGCGCTGTTCCGCTAGAGCAAAAGTGAATAATTCCTCAAATTGATCCACCACCAGCAAGAATTTGTGTTCGCGGGGAAAAAGCTCTAATAGCGGTTTTAAGCCTTCGCTGTCTTGATTATTGATACATTGATCCAGCAATTGTTGATCATCTCGAAAATAGGGTAACAGCAAGCTTTCCAACATTGTTAACGGCTTAAATCCAGGCTTGATCGGTTCGAGAATTTGCCATCCTAATTCTTCCAACCAGGGTATCAATCCCGCCAGAACTACCGAAGATTTACCACTTCCCGAAGCACCAATCAGAGGGACAAAATTTAGCCGATCCAGCTTAGATTTGATGTCGTCCACTACTCGCTTGCGTCCGAAGAAAAATGGGCGTTCCTTCTTAGTAAACGCCAGCAATCCTTGATAGGGACAGCGCAATTCTTTCTTCTCATCTAGTAACGGGTTCACTTCTTTAACTTGAGGTTGCGCCCCATATTTGACCAGAATTAGCGATCGCCCAACTCCCATGCGAATCGGTTCTTGACCCTTCCCGCGCAATTCCCGCGAAACAAAATCAAACAGGCGATCGGCACTAATTTCTCCCGTTTCTGGGTCAGCCTGTTGTGGGGACAGTCCTTCGAGTAAGGCGGCGGTGAACAAACTGTATTCCTCATCTTCCCACGCTACCTGTTCTGACCGACAGGCGGCGATTAGGTAGTAATCTTGCTTCTCCTTAAACGCTGAGAGGCTAGGTTCTAGCAAAATGCGATCTAGTCCCCGATTTTCGGGCAATAACGCCCCCGCATGGCAACAGTCTAGCATTACCACCAGATTACTCAAACTAGAACGCCGTAATAAAGGATTGAGTTCTCGGTCTAAAGAAATGGCATTTTTGCCGTCGGGTTGGCTATCGGAGGTGGCGAGATAGGCTTCCCCGTCACCGATGCGATTGATCAGGCGAAACCCGTGTCCTGAAAAGTAGATCAAGACTTCTTGATTTTTGGTCTGCTCTCCCGATAAAATTTGCTTTAAGGGACTTCCAGAGAATAAAATACCCAACAAAAAAATAGAAAAGTGTTTTTTTGAAAAAGTAATTATTTTTGTCTAGGAAAACAAAGAGTCTCCCATTACAACCTATTTTTCCGAAAAAAAAATAGCAGCATAAACTTT
>NZ_JAPZSS010000277.1:0-24076 GCF_027532015.1 Microcystis sp. LE19-131.1A
AAACAGCACTTTTTCTCGGTCAATGATTAGGGTAAGTTATAATTTAGGGGTTAATTAACAACTAAAGCTTATGCTTGTAGCTAAGTGAAATCATTGATTAAGAGACCTGTACTTTTCAATGACTTTTTGCCGCAAACCCTATGTAGCTTGGCTGCAAGACCAAGCAGCAAAACTGCGATCGCCTGATCGCAATACTTTAGATTGGCAAACTTTAGCCGAGGAATTAGAGGAAATGGTGGATGAACGCAAATACAAAGCAGAAAGCTTTCTTTTCTTATTCAACTCCTCAGTCACCTGCTACTTTACGCCTACTGGAATCATCCTTACTACCTACCCCACTGGACAGACGAGATAGATAATTTCAGATTGGAATCGAGCCTGCTATTTCGCTCTAAGGTAATCTACAATCATGCCTTAGAACGGGTTTGGTTATTGTTATCAAAAAGCACTGGGAAAAGCGAGCCGCAAAAGTGGATTAACTTTACCAGTTGACTGTCCTTGGACAATTGAGAAAATTCTTGATGAGGATTCGTTACCTGGTTAAAAACTCGAGCTTGCAATCCAACTTACATCCATACAACAATAGGGTGGGCAATACCCACCTTACTTCAGTTGCTCAACAACTAATAGCTGGTATTCCAAAATCTGGTTGAAAAAGAAATTGATACCAATTTTCAATAGTCGTGATTAACATCTGAAAGTGCAATTCCGCTCTCAGAGAGGAATTGCACTTTGGAATAATCAACTAAGTCTGTCATCACTTTTGAAAAATGATATGAGTCAGCGGTTTAATCACTATCGGTGCAGCAGTAGGAGCCACATTAGGGAACGCACCCTACAGCGATTAAAATGCGTAGATTTCATGATGAGCTAGGCGGATTTGATGGTTTCAAATACTTCTGATTATCTAAGCAATCAATTACAGATAGTCCTAGCTCATACATAGCTTCCAAAGCCGCATTTTCATACTTGTTATACTCAGTCAGATCATGAATTATTTCTTTCTGCCCATGAGCTATATTATTTCTCCTGCTTACTAATGTTTTAAGTAAAAGCTCATGTTGATCCACCATTGAGCATGATAAACCAGCATCTGTAGAGTTCTTTTTAAGCAGCATAGGCTTTAAATTGCTATCTGCTTCTAAGCGAATATTGAATTCAATATTCTCATTAATTAAAGCTGGCAATTCGTTGGAAAAAAAGCTCCAAACTCCATCTGCTGACAAATCACCTCCAAGTTCTTTAAAGCGCTTCCTTAGCGATAGCTTTATAACCTCCTCACGGCATTGATTGCGTTTAATATTTTGCCTTTGAATTGTATCGAGGTATAAATCCCATGCAAATCTACAAAAACCTTCATAGTGAGCATATAGCAAAGTAGTAATAGCTCTCAAGAGAGCTTCATACCTTACAGGATGCTTAACCCTATCAGTCGTTAATATTTGAATTTTAATTGCAGCCAGTTCTCCTTCTCTCCAGTTGAGATCAGCCTCGATCTCATTCGCCCAGTTACTCATGAAAATTACTCCAGAAGCTGAGTTAAACCGTCTTGAATACATCCAATTCTATTAGAAAGCTTAGTTCTGGAGTTAGCTCCAGGTCCAATATTATCCTTAAAGCTGTTTGACTGAACAATTTTGATTATTTCATCCCTAACAGAAGAATTATCCAGATTCTCTAATCTTTCTAGTATCCTAAACACGCCAATTGTAACAGCTTCAAAATAAGCTGGAGCTAAAGCACCAATTGGTGATTGATCGCGATATCGAACAAAAGCACCACTGCCGAGAATTTGGCTCAAGTAATCAAATAATCTATTAAAGTCTTGTGTTTCAGTAGAATAATCAAATTGTATTTCTCCAAATAATATATTTTCCATGTATGTGTCTAACCAATCTCTCACACTCCCCCGGAAGAGATCTTGAGCATTTTTTGCGGCAAAAAATCTTAAGACAAGCTCTTCGTCTCCCTTTTGTTCTTTTTCTGATTGAGACAATGTATCTATGCAAGTCTTAAAGTTTGAATAGGAGGATCTTTCTTGGAGAAATGTATAAAACTTTATACCTGGCTCACCAAGCATCCTAGAAGAACAGTTACGAATTTCCTGTGGAGCTAGAATTGAGCCACCAGTATTTAACCTTTTGAACATTTCATAACGCAGAAAAGACTTACTTTGCCTTTTAATAATTACTGTCCTTACAGAGGATCTTTTAATCCTAAGCTTGAGTCTCAATGATAAATCTTCAAAAGTCAGATTATTAAGTTCTGAAATCTGATCACAACCTTCTAACTTTAGAGATTTCAGCTTTTCTCCATCTATATCAGTGAAATTCAGTACATTGGCATCAATGAATTGAATCACAGAGCTAAGGCGTTGTAAGCCATCAATTAACTCCAAAACCCCATCTGAGTTCTCAATAGTAAATATCTGTGGTATTGGCAACTCAAGAAGTATGGATTCTATTAAACGAGACTTTTGTTGATTAGACCATCGGAATAACCTTTGATATTCCGGTTGAATAATGAGTTCATTTTGAGAATATAAACTGATGATTTCTCCAAAGCTGAGATCGATAGATTCAGTACGAACCTCACCAATTTTGGCATCTATCCGTTCATCTATTGATTCCATCATCATATTGCTCCTAGACTTCTAAACCCTATGGCAAGCAAAACTTATACCTTAAACATTCTAATCGTAATCTGCCAGTTGAATATTACATTCAAGGAAAAAGTATGAACAGGGAACGAGCCGCATAACTATTAATCATACCGCTCCCTGCGATCGAGCAACCTCCCCCATCCTAATATCCCACTTCCATCGGTCTAACACCGCCTCAATAAAACCTAATACCGCACTGTGCGGTTTAATCACCTCAATTTGGGCATAATTACCGCAGAGGGTAGTCTAGCACCCCACCCCAGTGGGTTCTAGCACATTTAAGGTAAAGGCGAAATTAAAAATTGTTGCCATCCTACAGCCAAAAGTCTAGAATGGTCATTAATTTTTGTGAATGGTCGGGTCTTCTAACCGAAGGCATTGACGAAAAGCACATTGTATCTGTCCTAGAGGCACTATGAAAAAGCTTAAGCAATACTGGACTGCTGAAGCACTGGAAAAAGACTTAGGCGATCCTCTCAATCCCGATAACCCTCTATCCTACAAGCGGGTGATCGAAATTGATGAGAGCGAAGAATTTCCCCACGAGGAAATTCGCTGGTTATACGACTGGAAACTCCAACACTACTACATTCCCACGGATTGCGGCGGTGAGTTCACCTCTTTTGAGGAATTTGTCGCTTTTGTGCGGGTACTTTCCCGACGGGATCAAACTATCGGCATCGCTTTTACTACCCTATTCTGGTCGTTTTTAAACTGGATGGCGGGAACCCCAGAACAGAAACAGAAGCTCGCCCGTTTTATCATGGATGACTATGGGGCGCTGTGTCTGGGTTACTCGGAAAAGGAACACGGCAGCGATCTGATCAATGGTGATCTGACCGCGACGAAGGTGGAAGGAGGTTATATTCTCAATGGGGAGAAATGGCCGATTAACCGGGCGACTATCTCTGGAATTTCCTTTATTTTGGCGAAAACCGATGCTAACGGCGGGCCAAAGTGTTTAACCCTATTTATGGTCGATAAACGGCAATTAGACCCCGAAAAATACTATAATTTACCGAAAATATACACCCATGGTGTGCGGGCCTCGGATATGAGTGGCATTGGTTTTAAGGATTGTTTCGTCCCTGATTCCATGCGTTTACGCGAGGAGGGAGACGGTTTAGAATTAGCCCTGAAAGGTTTCCAAATCACCCGAATGTTGTGCGCGGCTTTTTCCCACGGGGCAGCCGATACCGCTTTAAGAACTACCCTCGGTTTTGCCGTTAATCGAGTAATTTATAACAAAACTGTGATGGATTTGCCCCAACCCCGGCGCACTCTCGTGGATGCTTTCCTTGACATCCTTATTTGTGATTGCGAGACGATTCCGGCCGCGAGAGGTTTTCATATTATCCCCGAACAGTTTAGCGTCTGGGCTTCGGTGGTAAAATATTTTGTCACCGTCCGTCTGGAGGAGATGGTTAATAGTGTTTATGTGGTCTTGGGATCGCGTTTTTATATGCGAGAAGAACACGAATTCGGCATCTTCCAGAAGCTACTGCGGGATAATTCGATTATCAGTATGTTTGACGGCAGTTCGATCGTCAATCTTCATGCTTTAATCCTACAATTGCGTCCTTTAACTAAATATCGGGCTAAACGCAACTCGCGCACCATGTCGGCGTTAAAAAGCCGTTTAGAGGCGATTTTTAGCCTAGAAAAGTCGGTTCCTCCCTTTGAACCCAATAATTTAGAATTATTTGGCCGGGGAATGGATGATTCCCTGCAAGGTTTAGAAATTGCCCTTGATATGCTGGAAGGATTGAAAAATTCTGACGAAGTGGACCCAGAGATATTAGAAAATCTATTGATGTTGGGTAATTTAGTTTTAGAGGAACTAAATGCTCACGATGAACAGATTAGTCAATCGAAATTCGAGTATGGTCACGACCAATCACCCGAATTGTTCGAGATTGCCAGGAAATACTGCACTTTACACGCCGCTTCTGCTTGTTTACACACTTGGCTTTATAATCGTTCTATCTTGGGGGAATTTTTTGCCCGGGGGGAATGGTTGGTGTTGAGTTTACACCGATTACTGCGAACTCTGCGGCCGCTGCCTTACACTCTATCTGAGGTGTATGTAGAAAATGTTGCCCAAGAACTGCTGAAATTATATCAAGAAAATCAACATTTTTCGATCGCCCCTTTTCAATTAGCCCCTTCACAAACTACCGAGGAAAAAACCCATGAACTCCAGCTCCAATCTTAATAATCTGGTACAAAATTGGTTAGTTAAACAGTTAGCTGATCAGTTATCTTTGGATGCTAAAACAATTAATGTGACTGAACCTTTAACCCGTTATGGTTTAGATTCGATCGATGCAGTAACGATGGTGGGTGATCTAGAGGATTGGGTTGGTCAAGAGTTACCTTCTACCCTTTTCTGGGATTATTCTACTATTGAAAAAGCGTCTCTTTTCCTAGTAGAAAACTACGATCTTTCTAATCTTTCCGGTGAGGAAACCCCCGCAGAAGTTGCCCCCGTCGCTGAAAAAGCTGAACCGGCCGTTAGTGGTGGCAAAGGTTGGAGTTTATTCGGTCGTCGTTAATTATCAGTGATCAGTTACCAGTTACGGCATTTCTCATAAAAATGAAGTATAACCTATAGGATAACTGCTGTAAATTGAAATACAGAAAAAAGGGCGATCAAGCGATCGCCATTTTCTCCTACTAAATAATACCAATTCTCCAAAGTCTGACTACAGAAGTTTAATCCCCCTAAATCCCCCTTAAAAAGGGGAACTTAAAGGGGGATTTAAATTCGATGTGTAGTTTTCATTTAGAGAAATGGTATAACAAAAATTAAGTAGCTGGTTATAATTAAATTAAAAATGGATTTTAGGTTCGATCCCCCCTGCCCCCCTTGATAAGGGGGGTGCCGATAGGCGGGGGGATCCCCCCTTAATCCCCCCTTGATAAGGGGGGTTATCTGACAACTTTTAACGCCTACCTACTTATCTCAAGATATACACCAGTAAAAACAGGATAATCCAGACCACATCGACGAAATGCCAGTATAATTCTGCCGCTTCGACACCAAAATGAGATTGACTAGAATAGTGGTCTTTTTGACGAGAACGCCAGAGGACAGATAGAATTAGCACTAAACCGAAAGTAACGTGGAGACCGTGGAATCCGGTTAAGGCATAAAAAGCGCTGGTGAAAACATTAGTTGTCAGACCGAATTCAGCGTGATAATATTCGTATCCTTGACCACAAAGGAAGATAATTCCCATTAGGGCAGTAATACCGAACCACAATTGTAAACCGGCGTTATTATTTTGTTTAATCGCCTTTTGTCCTATGTGCATAACAAAACTACTGGACACCAGAATAATCGTGTTAATTGTCGGTAGGGTTAATTCTAATTCTGGCGTGCCGGCGGGGGGCCAAACGGGTAACATGGTACGGTAGAACAAGAAAGCGGCAAATAAGCCTAAAAAGATGGAACTTTCCGCCACTAGAAACAAAACCACACCGAATAAGCGATGATCCGGGTGGCCATGATGTCCGTGTTCCACTGTTTCCTGATGATAATTGACAGAGAGTTGAGAATCTTCGAGCGTTGAACCTTGCATGATTGAATGTCCTTAGTTTACACAGGAGACGGGGAGCTTTTTGTCAGTGGGAAGTGGGAAGTGGGAAGTGGGAAGCTTTTTTTCAGTGTTGCCAAAGGCACGGCGTAGCCGTCCAGTAAACAGTAAACAGTAAACAGTGAACTGAAAACTCACATCTGATAACTGATAACTGAAAACTCACATCTGATAACTGATAACTGATAACTGATAACTGATTATTGGGATTCAGCACCCACTTCAGCGAGGAGATCTTGTACTGATTCCGCTGCTTCCGATTCTTCCATATCAATACCGTAATCGTAGGGGCCAGACCAAAGAATCGGCATTTCCTCAAAATTCTCGATAATTGGGGGGGAGGAGGTTTGCCATTCTAGGGTTAAAGCGCGCCAAGGATTACGACCAGCCGGTTGACCTTTAAAGGCACTCCAGACCATATTAATAGCGAAGGGAATACTCGATATACCGAGAATATAAGCTCCTGCGGTACTAAGAACATTTAAATCCTGAAACTGCACATCATACAGGGCAATACGACGGTTCATACCCAATAATCCCAATTCGTGCATCGGCATGAAAGTTAAATTCAAACCGATAAAACTGAGAACAAAGTGGATACGACCGAGAGTCTCGTTATACATCCGTCCGGTCATTTTCGGGAACCAATGGTAAACGGCAGCAAACAGGGCCATTGCCGTACCACCAAATAGTACATAGTGGAAGTGACCGACGACAAAATAGGTATCGTGGACGTGGATATCGAAGGGAACAGAAGCCAACATAATCCCAGTCAAACCACCGATGAGGAAGGAAGACAGGAAACCGATCCCAAATAATAAAGACGTATTGAGACTAAGTTTACCCCCCCAAAGGGTGGCACACCAACTAAAGATTTTAATGCCGGTGGGAACGGCGATTAACATGGTTGCCGCCATGAAAAACATCCGTAACCAGCCGGGGGTGCCGCTGGTGAACATATGGTGGGCCCAGACGATTAAACCCAAGAAACAGATGGTGAGACTGGAATAGGCGATCGCTCGATAACCAAAAATCGGTTTACGCGCATGAACTGGTAATATCTCCGATATCGTGCCGAAAAAAGGCAAAATCATGATATAAACAGCAGGATGGGAGTAAAACCAGAACATATGCTGATAAACCACCGGATCGCCGCCGCCGGCAGGGTTAAAAAAGCTCGTGCCGGCGATTAAATCAAAGGACAAGAGAACGAGAGCAGAAGCGAGAACGGGGGTGGAAAGTAGTACCAGAGTCGAGGTGGCCAGCATTGCCCAACAAAATAGCGGCATACTGTACAAATCCATCTCAGGAATCCGCATTTTCAGGATCGTGGTGATGAAATTAATCGAGCCTAAAATCGAAGAAGTCCCGATCAATAAAAGGCTCAAAATCCACAATTCTTCGCCCCATTTGCCGCTAATTAAGCTCAAAGGTGGGTAGGAAGTCCAACCGGACTGGGGTGCGCCGACAAAGAAACTGGATAATAATAGCAGCCCGCCGGGGGGATTAAGCCAGAAAGCCACAGCGTTAAGACGAGGAAAAGCCATATCTTCGGCCCCAATCATCAGGGGAATGAGATAATTGGCAAAACCTGCCCCAACTGGAACGATCCAAAGAAAGATCATGATCGTTCCGTGCATGGTCATGAATTGGTTATATAGTTCTGGGGAGACAAAATCGGGGTCAGGAGTGGCTAATTCCGTCCGCAGCACTTCTGCGAAAGCACCGCCAATAAAGAAGAAAAGAAAGGCAGTCACCAGATATTGAATCCCGATGACTTTATGATCGGTGCAGAAAGTAAAGTAATCGGTCCACTTGCGGTGATGGATCACCTCGGGAACGGTTGCTGGGGTGGTTATTTCCGTTGATGCTGTCATAAGGCCAAGATTTTAGATGACAAGAAAAATTACATTTGCTGCTGATGGGCAACTTGGGCGAGGATTTCACCGTTTATGCCCATTTCTTCGGTGTAGGGGGTCAAATATTGACTATCAGAGCGATCTTTAGCGGTCATAGCTACAGTTCGATCGCTGTCAACTTCGGCGATTGTGTTATCCTGCACCCATTGGTCGTAATCGGCTTGGGAGTGAACTACAAAGCTAGATTTCATGCCGCCGTGATAGGCCCCGCAAAGTTCCGCACAAATGATCGGATATTGACCAATTTGGTTGGATGTGAACGATAAAACCGTTTCCTGTCCGGGGATAACGTCCTGTTTTAGACGCAATTGGGGAACCCAGAAAGCATGGATCACATCTCCCGCTTCCATATTCAGTTGCACGGGACGATTGACGGGAGCGTGCAGTTCTCCGGAAACAATGCCGGTTTCGGGATAGGTGAAGATCCAAGCGTATTGAATACCTTTAACATTGACCACTAGGGGGGGAACTCCTTCACCATCGTAGGAATTGCCGATACCTAGGGCTACTCTGCGATCGCCGCCCAGGGCCATCATCGTGCCGTGGTGATGACCGTGGTGGGCGATTTCTCCTTTGCCACCCTTGGAAATCAAGGGATCGAGACCGCCGATATTGTTATAAATCTCGAAGCTATAGACGGCAAGGATAAAAACGATTACCGTCGGGATGGCTGTCCAGAAGATTTCTAGGGGGACATTGCCCTCCACTGCCGGCCCGTCGGTTTGATCCCCCGGTTTACGGCGAAAGCGAATCACTATATAGATAATCACGCCTTCAACTATTAAAAATAGTCCCGTGGCGATGGTCATCATCAGATTAAAGATATTATCTATCTCCTGAGCATCTTCAGAAGCGGCCACAGGCATTAAGCCATGATTTTGGCCATACCAGAGACTAATTAAGGTTAAGGTGATCCCGAGTACGAGCGTCAGGATACTGCTGGGAATTTTCACGGTCTTTTCAATATTTTTAATAGTGGCTACTTATTCAAGGCTAAAACATGATTCCCCTATAGATGGGAAATTTAACCAGCATCTTCTGAGAATTTTATCTTTTCTTTGGGATCGTTTTCGGGGAAAGTATTTAAAATAACTAATTTTTATGTTTTATTCTGAGTTTATGTAAACAAATGTAACGGAAATGGCCAGAAATCTAAAGAATATCTAAAAGGTTTTACCAGTCGTAAAAAAACTCATTCACAGTGATAACTGACTGGCAAACAAAGCCAGGATCTTTGATGACAGACTCCTTGAGAACAGGCAAACCGATGACCGAATCTGTTTTTAACCCGACACCCCTAAGAGAAACCGGCAATATTCAGGTGTGGATGCGCCGCTTAGTCTGGAAAATTGCGATCGCTACTTTCGCCCTCATGGTGGTGGGCGCTGCCACCAGAGTTATGAACGCCGGTTTAGCTTGTCCCGATTGGCCCCTCTGTTACGGTCAATGGATTCCCAGTCAGCAGATGAATCTACAGGTATTTCTGGAGTGGTTTCATCGTCTCGATGCCTCTTTGATCGGGTTTAGTACGATCGCTCTCGTCGGTCTGTCTTGCTGGTATCGTCGCCATCTTCCCCGTTGGCTGTGGCCATCTGCGATCGCCGCCTTGGCTTTAATTCTCCTGCAAGGAGTCCTGGGAGGATTAACCGTCACCCAATTACTGCGATTTGACATCGTAACCGCCCATTTAGCCACAGCTTTGCTCTTTTTTGCCACCTTAATCGTCATTGCTATCGGTCTGACTCCCTACCGTGGCACAGGTACGGTCGGAAAACTAACCGGGATGGGAATGGTCGCCACCAGTCTAGTTTATCTGCAATGTCTCCTCGGCGGTCTCGTCGGTTCCCGTTGGGCAGCCCATCAGTGTTTAACGGTTTCCCAACTCTGCACGGTGATGAATAGCCACATTATCGGGGTTTTTCCCGCCACTATATCGGTTTTAACCCTAGTTTTCTTCGCTTGGCGAGCTGCCGCTATCCATCCTCTCCTCAAAAAACTAGCTTTTAGCGCCGGGGGATTAGTCGCCCTACAGGTGTTTTTAGGCGTTGCCACCCTGAAACTACATCTCCAGGTGGAACCCTTAACCATTACCCACCACAGCATCGGTGCGCTATTGGTGGGAACCCTCGTCGCTTTTACCACTTTTGCCCTTCGCGATCGTTCTTTCGCGCCTATAAGCCATCTCTAAGGATTTAATCACGATGACTGGAACTCAAGCCCTTCGCCACCACGATAATTTTTTACAAGTCGCTAAAAGTTATTATCAACTCACTAAACCGCGAATTATTCCTCTACTGCTGATTACCACGGCCGCTGCCATGGAAATCGCCTCTAAAGGTCAGGTTTCCCCCCTCTTACTCTTTCTTACTCTCCTCGGTGGCACTCTCGCCGCCGCCGCCGCTCAAACCTTAAACTGCATCTATGATCGCGACATCGATCACACCATGCTTCGCACCCGCGCCCGTCCTGTTCCCTCCGGCCGCGTGCAACCCCTCCACGCCCTCATTTTTGCCCTCGTTTTAGCTTCTCTTTCCCTAGCACTTTTTGTCTTTTTTGTCAATACTTTGAGCGGATTTTTAGCAATGACCGGTATCGCATTTTATATGCTGATTTATACCCATCTGCTCAAGCGTCATAGTGTCCAAAATATTGTTATCGGCGGCGCAGCCGGCTCGATTCCTCCTCTCGTCGGTTGGGCGGCAGTAACGGGCGATCTCGGTTGGATTCCCTGGATTTTATTCGCCATTATTTTTCTTTGGACTCCTCCCCATTTTTGGGCTTTAGCTTTAATGATCAAGGATGATTATGCCGAAGTGGATATCCCGATGATGCCCGTAGTTAAAGGGGAAGAAGCCACTAGCGATCAGATTTGGCTCTATACTTTAATCGTCGTTCCTTTCACTTTCCTCCTGATTTATCCCTTGGCTGCCTGTGGTGTGGTTTATGGTCTAGCGGCTTTGGTTTTAGGGTTTGTTTTCCTGAAAAAAGCTTGGCGATTAAAACAGAATCCTTTTGATCGGGACATGGCTCGATCGCTGTTTAAATATTCCATTCTTTACATGATGTTATTATGTACAGCTATGGTGATCGATAGTTTACCCATGACCTCTCGTCTCCTCGCTACAATTGCCAGTTTATTCCCCTGTAGTTAATCTCAGTTATCAGTTATCAGTTATCAGATGTGAGTTTTCAGTTCACTGATTACTGTTTACTGAAAAACCCCATCTCCCCAATTCATAATTCATAATTCCCTCCGACTACTGATTGCGACTGAGGGAGTTAATTCGCTCGATTAGTTGCGCTAAGATGTCTTGTAATTGTCGATCTTGATGCTGGGAAAGGTTAATTTTATCACAGCTATAAATAACGGTGGTGTGATCTTTGCCGCCAAATTCTTCGCCAATGCGCGGTAAGCTTAAATCCGTGTGTTGACGCATTAAATACATCCCAATCTGTCGAGCAAAACTAATTTCTCGTCGGCGGGAATTTCCCTTTAGATCAGCGATCGAGAGTTGAAATTTTTCCGCTACTACCGCCATAATAATCTCAGGAGAAGTGGCAATTTTGGCCATTGGTGGATTTAAAACTGGCGCGATATTTTCTACCGTCATCGGCAATCCGGAGATAGAAATATAAGTAGTAGCTCGGATTAATGCCCCCTCTAATTCGCGAATATTAGAAGTATAATTAACGGCAATATATTCGATAACTTCTCGTGGGAGACGCAGATTTTCGTACTCGGCCTTTTTTTGTAAAATTGCCATACGAGTCTCGATATCTGGTGCTTGGATATCGGCCACTAATCCCATAGAAAAGCGAGAAATTAAACGATCCTGTAAACTGGGAATCTGTTTGGGGAGGCGATCGGAGGCTAAAACTACCTGTTTTCCCGCTTCGTGCAGGGTATTAAAGGTATGAAAAAATTCTTCTTGAGTGTATTCTTTTCCTTCAATAAATTGCAGATCATCCACTAATAATATGTCAGCATGACGATAATGATTACGAAAACTTTCCATACTATCTTGACGGATAGCGGTGATTAAATCATTCGTGAATTGTTCCGTCGATACATAAAAAACCTTGGATTGGGGATATAATTCCAGACGATAATGACCGATCGCTTGCATTAAATGGGTTTTACCTAATCCCACACCACCACAGAGAAAAAGCGGGTTAAATTCGCGTCCGGGTAATTCCGCCACCGCTAAAGCAGCCGCGTGGGCCATGCGGTTAGTTGGACCGACAACAAAACGGGAAAAATTATATTTAGGGTTAAGTTGATTACTGGGCGGTAATTCTGATTCTAAGCTACTGTTAGGCTGGAAAATAGCGATCAAATCCCCCTGTTGTGCCGTTAGTTGAATCTCGACGGGATAACCGACGATATCCTCCACTACTTCGGCAATTGTTGACAGATAATTTTTCTGAAGATGGTTAAGAATAAAGGGATTGGCAGCCTGAATTACTAAGCGATCGTTTTGCCATTCTTTAACCGTTGCCGTTTGAAACCAAGTCTCAAAAGCGGGACGGGTTAATAGTAATTTTAGACGCTCTAGGAGATTATGCCAAAGTTGTTGGGTGCTGCTATCCACGGTTAATTTTGATTAACAAAGTTGCTCTAGTGCTGCTGCGGGGAAACCTTATCAGTTTAGCGAGATTTTGCCGTTGACGATAAAATGATTTTCAGAGCGAAACAATTAATCCTTATACAGATGACACAAGTTTTAACAATCACCCAATTAGGAAACCCAATTCTACAGCAAAAAGCACCGGAGATCGATAATCTTCTCGATTCTGACTGTCAAAATTTGATCGATTCCCTGATTACCACGGTGCAAGCTGCCCACGGGGTGGGAATCGCCGCGCCCCAAGTTGCTCGGTCTCTGCGTCTGTTTATCGTTGCTTCTCACCCCAATCCTCGTTATCCCGACGCTCCGATCATGTCACCCACTGCCATGATTAATCCGCGTATTTTGCAGGTGAGCGAGGAAATGGTCAAGGGTTGGGAAGGTTGTCTCAGTGTCCCCAATTGGCGCGGTTTTGTCCCCCGTCATCAGTGGATTGAGGTGTCCTATTCTGGTCGCAATGGTCGGGAAATCCGTCAAGTTTTCAGGGATTTTGTCGCACGCATCTTTCAACACGAATACGATCATCTGGAGGGAATCCTCTTTCTTGATCGCCTTGCTTCTCCGGCGGATTTATACTCGGAGGAAGAATACCAAAAAATCAGTAATATTGCTGAATATAAGCGTTAACGGGAGAATTAGTTTGAGCATTTGTACTAAAATTTCCAATACGCAGTTTAAATTCAATACAGCTTAGGCGGGGGGATATGATAGTTTTTAGCACCCAACTACACTACTTAGCTAAAAAAACTGATAACTGATAACCCGGGAGAAAATATAATTGTAGCTACCTACCCATTCCAGATTAATTCCTATGGCAGAAGAAACCACCACCCCAGCAACTCCGGCAGCAGAAGCAGCAAAACCGGCTCAACCTGCGGCTGCTAAAAAACCCAAGGAGCCTACCGTTGAGGAAAAACCCTTTGCTGAATTTATCGAGCAGCATTTTCAGCCCGCATTGGCTGCCGCCTTGCAAAAGCTGGGTATAACTGATATGAAGCTGTCCTTTAAACAGGATAAAATTCCCGTGCAGGGCTTTTCTAGCTCTCCCTGTTGGCAGTTAACTGGCAATTGGCTCGGGGGAATGCGTCAATTTAGCATTTATTTTTTAGAAGAAGACATCAATGGCAAAAAAGCTTTTTCTCAAGCTGAGGGCGGTGCTAAACCTAGTACACTTGAATCATTTATGATCGATGAAAGGAAAGTTAGTCTTGATTTACTGTTGTTTTACACCCTGCAACGGCTTAACGGTCAAAAGTGGTTGACGAGAAACTAAAATTGCTGGGGATTAGCGATCGAGAAGGGGGGTAAAATGAGCATAGACGACCACTGCTTATCGATCGCTAATAGTAATTATGCGTGTATTTGTACTACTTTTTAACGCAGGCACAGAAAACGAAGGTATCCACACCATTCAAATGGGAGCTATCAATAAGGTGTTGATGTTTGAATCGGAAGATGATGCCACCCGTTATGCGCTGTTGTTAGAGGCCCAGGATTTTCCGACTCCCACGGTAGAGAAAATTGATTCGGAGGAAGTGGCAGAATTTTGTCGCAGCGCTGGCTATCAAGCGGAAATGATTGAAGCGGGTATGTTGGTAATTCCCCCCGAAAGCAATGCCGAGGAGTTGGATTGGCAAAAAGAGGAAGTCCCCCCCGCCGAGGAGGAGTTTTCCGAGATTCCCGATGCGGAGTTAGACAGCATCCGTCGTCGTCTAGAAGGACTTTTGTAATAAACCTCTTGTAAAAATCGAAAATTGTCCTGCTTGGTTAGGAGACAGGAGACAGTAGCCAGTAGTCAGGAGTTCAGAGTCAGAAGACAGGACAATAAATCAATATTGTTCCCTGTTCACTGATAACTGTTCACTGATAACTGTTCACTGAATATGACAACCGTGGGGGAATTGGGCGAAAATTTGGTGGCGGATTGGTTGCAATTACAGCAATGGCATATCCTCCAGCGTCGTTGGCGTAGTGGCGGCGGTGAAATCGATTTAATCGTCTTATCTAAATCTCAGGCGATTCTCGCTTTTGTCGAGGTGAAAACCCGCAGCGCCGGCAATTGGGATTTAGGGGGCAAATTAGCAATCGATGACCGTAAACAGGGGAGAATTTACGAGGCTGCCCAGATATTTCTCTCCTTTTATCCCCAGTGGTCCGATTTAACCTGTCGTTTCGATGTGGCTTTAGTTAGTTGTCAAAAAAGTTCTCTATTAGCTTTACCTGAGTTTTCCCTTGATTATCCCTGTCAGCGACAGGCAGGTTATCAATTGCAGTTACAGGAATATCTCGTGGCGGTTTTCTAAAAACACAATAGGCCCGCCTAGGGAGGCGGGCTTTATCTTGTACAAACGATATGGACTCCTAAAAAATTAACGGACTCAACATAATAGAGGTTTACGGAAACCACAACAGTCTATCTGTCAACTATCAAGATTTCTCAGTTTACCGACTCAGGTGCTGATTACGGCTCACTCCATCTGTCCTATATCGAGCAACAGAGGCGAAACCATACTTTACTTTACAAACCTTGAGAATCTGCGTCCGATTTAGCTGTTGCGTTGAGCTAGAGCAGGTGGCACAGGCTCTAGGTCTTTTTGCCTGAAAGGAAGTTGAGTCGCTTCCCTTGTGCCTTTATGTTTTTAATATAACACCTTTGTCGGGACTCGATCGAGCTTGTGATTAAAGTTTACATTTATTGATTTTTAGCAAAAATTGCCGTTACAAAACTATGGGGTGTGGGGTGTGGGGTATGGGGAGAATAAATAAAATAATCTCCTATCTCCTGACTCCTATCTCCTGACTCCTATCTCCTGACTCCTATCTCCTGACTCCTGATTAGGGACTGAATCTCCTCTCTGTAGGCAAAAGGAGCGCGACTGAGAGCCTCTTGAAAGAGGGGTTGAGCCTCTTGATTTTTGCCCTGTTCTTTTAGTACGATCGCCGTCGCTAAAATCGGTCGGAAATCGTTAACATCCATCTGTTGAGCTTGTTTATAGGTGTTTAAAGCTTCCGGATAATTTTGCTGCTCGAAATAGATTTTGCCTAAAAGTAACTGAACGGAAACGATATCGATTAAACTAGCGGGATTATTGGGATCGGCAGCGGCTTTTAAAGCACGATCAATCGTGTCTTTGACTAGACTAATCGCCTCGGTATGGCGGTTTTGGCTGAGAAACAAATTAGTTAATCCAGTTAAGGCCCGTAGATTTTGGGGATGGGAGGCCAAAAGGCTGCGATAACTGGCTGTGGCTCCTGCATAGTCCTCTATTTGCTGTTTTGCTTCCGCTAAAAGTAGTAGATAATCGGATTGTTGGGGGTTAAGTTGCGCTAATTTTTCTAAAGGTTCGATCGCTTGCTTTAAATCGCCCTGCTGTAGGCGAATATCTAATAATCCCCGCAAAGCCGTCTGATTATCGAGTTCACGCTCTAAAACCATCTGATAACCCAGTGCTTGACTGGCTAATTCCTCTTGTTTCACTGCGGACAGATGACTCTGGCCCGAGGAGTGCTGACTCTGGAGAATAGAAGCCAATAGCGGCATGATTGAGAAAGACAGCAAGGCAAATAACATCAGGATGAGACCGATGGACAGCCAACGACGGTTAGAGAGAGAGGCTTTCATACACTGGGGTGCGAGGGGACAGACAGGAAAATGTTATGGAAATCTGGAGATTTGATCAGGGGATCGATCGAATTCGTCGCTCTTTATCTCAAATGTCGGGGTGAAGACCCGAAGCGCTTAGTGCGACGGGATGAAACCAAGCGCCAATACAAAACAGCACTTCGACACATTTCGAGGGGCTTCAATGTCAAGGCTCAATAATACGAAGCACGGTTAAAAATAAGCGTCCAGTCTCCTGAAAAAATCTCGAATAACTTCTTCTTTTAAGGGTCTTGACCTACTTAGGCTAAATAGCTACTATATGAGTATAGCGGATAGGGTAATCAACCGCTTTAAAAACCCATGTAGTCTAATCACTACGCTATCTGCACCTTGACAATTAAAGATATGGGGTTCTACTCAATAGTTCTAGTTTCTCACCCGTGAGTAGGTAAAATCTTTACAGGAACTAGACAAAGCAGTATTTGAAGCTAACGTTTCAATTCAAGCAAATTTTGTACCCCCCTTGCCCCCCCAACCCCCCTCCGATGTCGGGGGCAGGGGGGGGAGGCAAGGGGGGACTATCGTAGGGCATACGAAAAGTAATGCTTGGGGAGAGAACCACCTCTGGGTTGGATAACGCAAGGTATCTAGTTTAAGTGGACTCGTTGAACCAAGAATCCCTCGCATGAGCGCGATGGGAGTGTCAATGAGTACAATGGGCAGACAGTCAAGACTCAAAAGGGTTTTGATAAGGTTGACAGTCAGAAGATCATGGTTCTTAATATATTAGATGCCAGTAGATTCGCCCTAGAGGGTTATTGCAACCCCCCAGATCGCGCTTTTGACTTGCTTGATTACTAATTTACTATGTGTCTCCGCCGCTAGGAGTGTGATATGAATCGTCCTGGGAATCGGTTTACCGAATCACCGAAAACCCCCCCGACTCCTGAAGTGGAATTTCAGGAAGTCCCCCTTGAGTCCCCCCATACTGAGGCTGACTCAGCCGTAGAGTCAGCCACCCCCGAAGAAGTCAAACGTCAACAACCGATCCCCCCTCCCAGTCATCTGCGGCAGTATCGGGCGATCGGTCTCGTCTATGGCCATTATCAGCGATCGGAGGAACAATTAACTAAAGGCAATATTTTAACTGCCGATGGTACTCTGATCGATTCTGTGATTCTCGGTCGGGTGATCAGTTTGGTTAAAAATCATCTCGATCTGGAAAAACCCCATCTTTGGGTGGTTTATCCCCGCACCCGTCAGGAAAATGATGCCCTTCATGTTCAGATTGTCGGTGTTTGGGAACCAGAAACCCTGAAAAAAGAGGATGATCAGGAGATAGAGCCTCTACCCGCTTCTACCCCGGGTTATTTTTCGATTCGAGGCGAAGTCATCTTTACTGAACGGGAAAATCAAGCGGTAGTGGTCAAAATCCGACAAATGCCCAAAACTGAAGCGGACAAACCCAAGTTTTTTAAACTAAAATTGCGCGGCACTTTACCAGGTAAACCGATCGGTCGTTTTTGGGATTTTCAGGTACAACTGAAAGGAGATGCCTTAACCATTTTGGAAGGTTTAGACCTCGGTTTTGCCAGTAAGAAAAAACCGATGGGTAAGGGAGGTTTTAAAAAGCCTTTTGATAAAAATCGTCATCCCTCGGCCGATAGATATTCTCGACCGGAAGGGGAAGGAGAAAAGCGACCTTTTGCCCCCGGACAATCCCCTATCCCTCGGCCTTCCCGATCCAAACCCCTATCGGAAAACTAATTTTTTCTAAGGATGGGTGCAGAACCCATCCCTAGGTTTAAGGTTTTTTTTCAGGAGTTATTTGCTCGTTAGTATCTGGGAATACGAGCGCGAATTCTATAACTATAACCTGTTCCCAAAATCTCGGTGATAAAAACCGCCAACTGAGTGCCTAAAATCGCTTCATCGGCAGAACTAAAAGATTTATAATCTTCTATTAACCACTCTTGACCACCATTAACTAAAGTACATCTAAATGTACCAAGAGATTCGGCAATTTCTGTATATTCTGTATAGTTTCTCGTTCTTACTTCGCCCCTACTATCTGCCCTCAAACATAATTGATTAAGTTCTGCATAAAATTTGGCAGGAATTTTGTCTAAATCACCCCCTTTAGTCGCCCAACGCACAAAAAGATGGAAAGACCAAGGAAGATTGAGATAAACTAGATAACATAAAACCAGAATAGTTGTTAAATATAAGGAGGAAGTCAAGAATTTATTATATTTCCTTTTTCGGGATCGATTTAAACGGTTAGCTAAATCTAGCTTTGATTTTCTCATTTTAATTAGTAAAAAATAAGATGTATAAAAAAATCCTGCGTTTTGCTCCGATTATCCTGTCCTTGAGTTTGTTTATTCTAGCGGTCTGGGCAATTAGTCAAGAATTTAAACACTACACTTTTGCCCAACTCTTGGCTAGTTTAAATCATATTACCACAAGTCGTAAGCTAGAAGCTATTTTTTGGATGGCTTTGGGTTATTTGTCGATGACGGGTTATGATCGCCTAGGTTTTTATTATATCAATCATGCCTTAGCTTTAGGGACTATTATCCGTACTGCTTTTATCAGTTATGCCCTTGGTAATACCATTGGTTTAACCTTATTTTCTGGGACAGCGATCCGTTATCGTTTCTATACTCCTGCGGGGGTGGGGGTGGTGGATATTGCCAAAGTTATCACTTTTACCCATTTAAGCTTTTGGTTGGGAATGTTAGGCATTGGTGGTGTAAGTTTCCTCATCGATCCCCAAAGGATTCCTCAACTTTTAAAATTACCTTTTTTAACTACTAAACCTTTAGGAGTAATTTTTTTATTGCTGGTTACGGGCTATTTTTTCTTGACTCTCACTTATAAAAAACCGATAAAAATCGGCAAAGAAAATATCTATTTACCCTCTTGGACTCTTTCCTTGGCTTTGATTTTGTTGACTTTTATTGATTGGATATTAGCCGCTAGAGTTCTATATCTTCTACTCCCAGACAACCATAATACTTCGTTTTTAGGATTTTTCGGTCTCTACGTATTTGCCATGACAGCAGGGGTATTAAGCAATGTGCCGGGGGGAATAGGTGTTTTTGAGTTTATCATGCTGAGATTACGCCCCGAATATGTATCTAATGCCGAGCTTTTCGGTTCTTTAATCGCCTATCGAGCTATTTATTATTTCCTGCCTTTAATTGTCGCTTTTGTCTGGTTATTGGGTTACGAAGCTCGCAGAAAATAAGGCCTGCAAATTAGCTTAAACGGACAAAAAAAGTCCCCATGCCGTCATAGCTGGGGAGCATCAATCTAGTAGGCTAAAGTTTCTAAAGTTTCGCGTAGATAGGAACAAATGCGAGCATCAGCATCGTCTCTATTTTTACCTGATTCTAGTTGTTCTTGCTGCCAACGCCGAAAACCGGAACTAGCGGCGATGGCTTGTTTTAAATGCTCCCAAGTGTGATGATCTTTGTGAAGTGGGGTGTCGGAAAATGTGGTGGAGTTGCCCATCTTTACCTCTGGTGGTAGGGTTGCACCTTTTAACATAACTTAAAAATGGCTGGAAATTCTGATAACTGGGACACAATTAGCCAGAAAAAGGTGTTGCCTAGCGGGAAAGCTGCGGGGATGCCAACACCTTTTTTGAGGAAATCTAGCGGATTTTTAGGAGATTTTGCTGGTTTCTGCCGCTTCTTCCACTTCCACTGCCTGATTTAAAGCTGCGGGGGGAATGGGGATAGGAAATACCGCCAGCAGGTTAGCGGTGGTATCTTCAGGAGGCTGCGCAGAGTGAAAACGACGGTAGCTTAAAACACCAGCTAGGGTGATTGCTCCTGTAGCGGCGGCAACCCCTAAAATAAGTTTGTTAGGATCCACATGGAAGGTGGTATTGCTGCCAAAAATGCTTTTACCTTTAGCGAAAGCACAAGCGGAAGCGCTGCCGGCATCAAGAGTACCTAAAACAATACCACTGACGAGGGTGGCACTGACGGCGATGGAGGTGAAAAAAGTTTTCTTCATAATTGCCTTGGGGATAGGTTGTCAATAGCGATTATCCTTGCATTATATATATCTAAATCACAATTGTCTATTTTATTTCTTTTGGTGACATTGAAATAATTTTGTTTAAGAATAATGAATTATCAATATCGTGTTGGGGGTAGTCTTGCTTATAACCATCCTACCTATATCGAGAGAAATGCCGATCAAGAACTGTTAACGGCGTTGAAAAATGGTCAATTTTGCTACGTTTTCAACTGTCGTCAGATGGGCAAATCCAGTTTAAGGGTACGAGTAACTCATATTTTACAGCAATTGGGCAGGGATTGCGCGTCCGTAGATATAACCAGTATTGGTAGCAATGATAATTTATCCCAATGGTATAACGGCGTGATCACCCGTTTGTTTTTAGGATTTAATCTGACGGGAAAAATTAATCTTAAATCCTGGTTGCGCGAGCGAGAGGATTTACCCCCCGTGCAGCGTTTGGGTCAATTTATCGAGGAAGTTTTATTAGTTTATTGTCGGGGAGAGAAAATATATATTTTTATTGACGAGATTGATAAAATTCTCAGTTTACAGTTTTCTCTAGATGACTTTTTTTCCCTGATTCGTTATTGTTATAACCAAAGAGCGGAAAATTCCCAGTATGAAAGAATTACTTTTGCTTTATTCGGTGTGGCTACCCCAGCAGATTTAATTCGCGAAAAGACGCAAACATCTTTTAATATCGGCCAAGCGATCGAATTAACAGGATTTAATCTTGCAGAAATTGCTCCTCTAGCTGCGGGATTATCCGGTCAAAGTAATTATCAACCCGACTGCTTAGAAAAAATTATTTTTTGGACGGGAGGACAGCCATTTTTAACCCAGAAAATCTGTCAGCTATTGCTGGAAACTAATTTAGATATTGAGACGCTGATCAAAGAAAGAATTATTAATAATTGGGAATCTCAAGATGAACCAGTGCATCTGCGAACTATTGCCGATCGCTTGTTAAGAAATCAAGACAAAGCGGGTCGTTTGTTAGGCATCTATCAACAAATTTTAGAAAAGGGGGCAATCCTCTGCGATGATAGTCCAGAACAAGGGGAATTAAGGTTATCGGGGTTGGTGGTAAAAAAGGATAATCAATTAGTAGTTTATAATCCTATTTATCGAGAAATATTTAATCTCAATTGGGTAGAAAAACAATTAGAGCAATTGCGTCCCTACTCAGAAGCGATCGCCGCTTGGCAACAGTCTAATTATACCGATGAATCGCGGCTTTTACGCGGAAAAGCTTTAAATAATGCTCTCGATTGGTCTCAGGGAAAAAGCTTAAGTAATCTTGATTATCAGTTTTTAACTGCTAGTCAAAATCTCGATAAAAGAGAGGCAGAAATTAGTCTAGAAACTCAGAGACAAGCTAATAAAATTCTAGCAATTGCTCACCAAAAAGCTACGAAAAGAATTCAAATTGGCTCGGTAATTTTAATTGCTTCTCTTTTGGGTTCTCTCTTAGCTTTTATTCAGGTAAAACAAGCGTGGCAGCAAGTAGAAACCGCTCAATTAGGTATTCAATTACAGCGCAAGGGTGATAGTGATTGGCAACAATTTCAATTTGAACAATTAGAATCTTTAATTGCGGCCATGCAAGCAGTCAATAGTTTAAAAAATATCGTTACTGATGGGCAAACCTTGAGTAAATATCCTGCTACAAGTCCAATTATTACCCTACAACAAATTTTAGATCGTATTCAAGAAAAAAACCAACTGCAAGGACACCGGGGAACTATTTATAGTGTTAGTATTAGTCCTGAGCGTCAAAAAATTGCCACTGCTTCTCAAGATGGAACGGTAAAAATTTGGAATCAAAAAGGTGAGAATATTCAAACTTTGACAGGTCATCAGGGAGCAGTTTATAGTGTTAGTTTTAGTCCCGATGGTCAAAAAATTGCCACTGCTTCCGAAGATAAAACCGCCAAAATTTGGAACTTGCAAGGACAAAATTTAGTCACCTACCCTGACCATCAAGAATCAGTTTATAGTGTTAGTTTTAGTCCCGATGGTCAAAAAATTGTGACTACTTCCAGGGATAAAACCGCTAGATTATGGAATTTATCAGGTGAAACTTTACAGGTATTTAAGGGACATAAAAGATCGATAGATGCAGCTAGTTTTAGTCCCGATGGTCAAAAAATTGCCACCGCTTCCCGGGATGGTACGATTAAAATCTGGGATTTATCAGGTAAAATTATCTTGAGTTTAGGTCAAGAAAATATTGAGGCTTTTTATAGTGTTAATTTTAGTCCCGACGGTCAAAAAATTGCCGGGGCAGCGGCCGATAAAACTGCTAAAATCTGGGATTTAGAGGGAAATTTAATAGCTACTTTCCGGGGACATCAAGATTTTGTCAACAGTGTTAATTTTAGTCCTGATGGCAAGTTTATAATTACTGCATCTAGTGACGGTAGTGCTAAAATTTGGGGAATGCAAGGGGAAGAAATAACCACTCTCAGAGGACATCAAGAATCGGTTTTTACTGCTGTATTTAGTCAAGATGGAAAACAGGTGGTAACTGGATCGAGTGATGAAACGGCTAAAATTTGGCAGCTGAACAATTTAAATAAAACTAGGGTCGATAATACCAGTGTTAGCATTAATTCCCAGGGCAATATTATCGCTATTGCTAATAAAGATGGTCAGATTACTTTACTCGATTCCCAGGGGAAAAAAATTAGAGAATTTACCACAAAAATGCGCTCAATCTATAGTATTGCTTTTCATCCCGATAGTAATCAGATAGCGATTACAGGAAGAAATGGAAAAGTACAAATCTGGAGTCAAAAAGGAACAATGCTTCAAGAATTTACTGCTAGTCAAGTACCGATTTATAGTCTTGCTTTTAATGGAGAGGGAACAGCAATAATCACGGGAACAAGCGAGGGAAAAGTTCAATACTGGCATTTAAGTAATTATCGGCCTCAATTAATTAATTCTTGGACAGCCGATGATAATATTATCTATGATTTGGTGTTTTCTCCCGATCATCAAAAAATTGCTACCGCTACTCGGGGAAAGATTAAAATTTGGGATTTGCAGGGCAATCTTTTAAAGGAGATTAAAACCGATTCTTTTCCCGTTTATGGAGTTAGTTTTAGTCCCGATGGTGAAAAAATCGCTGCTATTTCAAGGGATGGTACAGCTAGACGCTGGGACATTGACGGAAATTTGCGCTCCGAGTTTAAAATAGAAGAAGATATCGTCTATGGGATCACTTTTAGTCCTGATGGTCAAGAAATTGTGATTATTTCTAGGGATGGTCAAAAGCATCGCTGGCCCTTAGAAACAGAATATAATTATTTACAAAAATTGCTCGATCGAGGTTGTTTTTGGTTAGAAGATTATCTCAGGACTCGTCCCGAAAAACGAGAAGCACTATCCCCCTGTACTAGGAAAATAAAACCATTCACCTTTTAAACTTGGTTTGACTGGGTGGGGGGTGAAGGTTAAATTAATTAGTTAATTTCTTGGGTTCTTCGGTTTGTCTTATGCAACGGACAGGGTTATAAGGGATGAAACCCTTATAGAAACAGACATTACTGCGATTTTTGTCAATTGTTTGCGATCTGGAGCGAACTAATCAATTAAATCTCTTGCCAGATCAGGATTTA
>NZ_JAPZSS010000158.1:0-2114 GCF_027532015.1 Microcystis sp. LE19-131.1A
CAAAAATGTCATAACCCTCATAATGACTGAATAGCTGAAATTACACCCGTCCAACACTGATTGGCGATCGCGATTTTGCCACCTGTTAAATCTCTTTTTCTGTCTGTATAAATTGTTACTTTTTGAAATGAGAATTGCTGATGGAAGAGCGACGGCACGGTAGCCGGTACAGTTGCGGTGGCCGACATCCGCTCCCCCAACCGTCTGACGGCAGTGGGCAGTACCCTGTACTTTACTGCCGATGACGACGTGAACGGTGAGGAATTGTGGAAAAGCGACGGCACGGCGGCCGGTACGGTTCTGGTCAAAGATATCAACCCCGGTTCCTCTAGCTCCTACCCCGGCAGTCTAACGGCAGTGGGCAACACCCTGTTCTTCACTGCCTATGACGGCCTTGGCGGTAGCGGTACTGAATTGTGGAAAAGCGACGGCACGGCGGCCGGTACGGTTCTGGTCAAAGATATCCGCCCCGGTGGCTTTACCTCCTCCCCCAGCAATCTAACGGCGGTGGGTAATACCCTGTTCTTCACTGCCAATGACGGCGTTAACGGCTTTGAATTGTGGAAAAGCGACGGCACGGCGGCGGGTACAGTCCTAGTCAAAGATATCCGCCCCGGTTACTTTGACTCCTTGCCCAGCAATCTAACGGCAGTGGGCAGTACCTTGTTCTTCAGTGCCGATGACGGCGTGAACGGTCGGGAGTTGTGGAAGAGCGACGGCACGGCGGCCGGTACGGTTCTGGTGGGCGACATCCGCCCCGGTTCGGGTGGTTCCTACCCCAGCAATCTAACGGCAGTGGGCAGTACCCTGTTCTTCAGCGCCGATAACGGCGTTAACGGTCAGGAGTTCTGGGCCGTGAGTACCCCCGCAGTTCCCACCCTCGCCATTGCCGCCACCAATGCCAACCAAACCGAGGGCAACAGTGGCAGTAAAGCTTTCACCTTCACCGTCACTCGTTCGGTTAATACCACAGGAAGCAATAACGTTAACTGGGCAGTTACTGGCAGCGGCAGCAATCCTAGCAATGCCAGTGATTTTGCTGGGTCTGTCTTACCGTCAGGAACCGTGAGTTTTGCCCCGGGAGAAAGCAGTAAGGTGATTACTGTTAACGTCCAGGGGGATACAACGGTAGAACCGAACGAAAACTTTACCGTCACCCTCTCCAATGCCACCAACGGCGCTACTATTACCACCGCTACTGCTACGGGAACCATTCAAAATGATGACTTTATCGGTACTTCTGGTCCAGACACCCTTGTGGGAACCTCTGGAGCAGATGCCATGACTGGATTAGCCGGAAACGATACTTATACAGTAAATGATGCCGGCGATTTGGTCATCGAAGCTCTCAACGAGGGAACCGATACCGTGCAAGCTTCGATTTTCTATACCCTTCCTAACAACGTGGAAAATCTCCTCCTCACTGGTACCGGTAATCTTAATGGCACGGGTAATGCCTTAAATAACCAGATTAAAGGGAATAGTGGCAATAATAGCCTCAACGGTGCTGCTGGAGTCGATACTTTAACTGGTGGTTTAGGTGCAGACATCTTTATCTTCCAGTTTAGTCAGTCCACCTCGGCAGCCCCAGACCGGGTTACGGATTTTGCCATTGGTACTGATAAAATTGACCTGCTTAGTCAAGCTGGTGCGGCCATTAATGCCCCGGTCGCTTTTACCCGGGCAACAGATAGCACCACGACCAATATTAACACCATTGTTACTAATGTCTTTACCGATGCTAATGGGGCAACAGCCGGAAATCAAGCTCTCGGAATTAACAGCGCTGCTTTAGTGCGGGACAATAGTTCTTCTACTTACCTAATTATCAACGACGGTACGGCAGGCTTCCAAAGTGCTAATGATTTGGTGATTAATCTTACTGGGTTAACGGGTAGTTTACCGGCGCTCGGCCCTATTCCAGTCAATAGTTTCTTTGTCTAAATTGATGGGGGGGATTAATTCTCCCCTTTTAATAAGTACCTAGGCAAAATTAATTACATACTCGCCTCCAAAATTGTCCAGCACTTTTTTAACGTAAGCGAGGAGGCTCTTTCGGTCTTTATAGGCGCTAAATTCAATCCATTCATATTTTAAAAATCTCCATAATATTT
>NZ_JAPZSS010000017.1:0-10804 GCF_027532015.1 Microcystis sp. LE19-131.1A
ACAATTAATTTATCTAAAAAATACGCACTTAGAACATTTTTTATCTAATGTCTAATTGATTATGATCTTCAGTCTTGAACGGTCAACACACTGTTGTTTTTATTCCGAGGCGATCACTGGATTCAAACCCTTATCCAGTAAGACTTCTGGGATTAGTGATCGCATTTTTTGTGAGAAATGCGGGTTGAGCAAAGCGAGAGTCTTTCAGGATGCTAAAATATTGCTTTGTGGTCGCGAGGGAACTTTTGAATGTTTAGAATTACCCGGTGGTCGCGATCCTTTAACCAGGAAATTAAGCCCTTTAACCCTGATAAAATCTACGAAATAGTGCTTTCTGTCAATTTTTCCATTAATGCCCAATTTGCTCAAGAAGCGCAGGAGAAATTAAACGCTATCCTTGGGGAAATGGATGCGGATCACTGGCAAATTCACCACATCTGTGCAGCGATAAACTAGCTAGATATTCCCATGATCTAGCTTTTTCAGGGCGCTGAGAGCATGGAGACGGACGATTGCTTCTCCATCGGCTGCTAAAGTCAGCAAAATACTTTTATTATCCCGCTCTAATTCTCCTAAAGCGATCGCTAGAGACTGTTTAACTCCCGTATCAGTGAAGAGCGCCGGACGGGAGTGATAAAAATTACTGAGAATTTCCCCTGCTTGTTGGCGTAATTTCTGGGAGGTTTGCCGGCCGAGAATAGCGATAATTTCCCGACAAATTAGGACATTTTCGCTATATAAAGCCTTTTCTAGATAATTTAAAGCTTCTCCATCCTCGATCCAGCCCAATGCTCGCACTACAGTTAATTTTAAACTATCGGGAGTTAAGGAAGATTGCAGCAGTGGATTTAAAGCTTTGGCTGAGGTTGCTGTGCCGATACGACCGAGAGCGATCGCCGTTTCTTGACAGATCTCGAGGTGGATATCGAATAACAGCGGTTGCAGATGGTTAACTAAATCTGCTTGGGGATAATTCGTCCCCAGGTAACTACTAGCTTTAATTGCTTCCCGCCGCACCTCGATAGCCGGATCCCGTAAAGCATCAAGGATAATCGCAGTAATCCGGGGATGGTGAAAACTGCTTAAAGCTTCGATCGCCATAGCCCGAATGGCGCTAGATTGATCCTTAACTACAGTTAAAAGCGGTTCGATAATTTCTGGCCGGCGAATTTGTGATAAAGCTTGTACGGCTAAAAAACGGGTATTAGAGTCGGACAGTAATTGCCCTAAACTAGAGATCGCAGAACTGCCGATATTAGCTAAAGCAGCCGCAGCCATTTGGCTGAGTTCCTCCTCCTCCGATCTTTGCAATAATTGACTGAGAGCGAGAATACAGGCTCGATCGTCAAATTGACTGAGAATTCTCGCCAGAAACCAGCGCATTTCCCCATCTTGTTCCTCGGATTCTAACAGGGCAATTAAAGGAGCGATCGCCGATTGCCCGATTTGAGGAAAGAGTTTCGCTATCTCCCATCGCTGTTGAAAATCACATTTTTGTAAAGCTTCTAGGGCTAAATCGAGGATTTCATCGTTAATAATCGATTCAACAGCATCTTTTTGGTTTAAAAGTCGCTGTATGCTGGCGTTTACTGTCTCCCAGTCCTTTTTATTCAACGCTATCTGAGCTTTTTCTAGCAGAGCTTGCATCGTGAGAAATGGCCTCGATTTTCGTGCTACCTATCCTAAGAATGTCAGACTTTCTCGTTTTTGTCCTCTCTCATAATGCAAGAAACCGATAATAAATCTCCACATTGTGCATCGGACATCAGTAGACCTCTTGCATAAATCCGAAAACAAACGATAGAAACAATAATGGGAGGGACTTTCAGTTAATTATTTATTAGTAAGTACCCAGGCAAAATTAATTAAACATATCTAACTACCTCTTGCCTTTTGCCTCTTGCCTTTTGCCTATCTTCACTAGGAAATTTATTTTACACGACTACTTAGTTGATAATCTTCAAAAATGTTGCTGTACAAGGATCGACTTAAGACTTTTGCAAGAGGTCTAGTATTTAGGGTTTGCTGAAAAAGTACGGGCGAAGCATTCGGATAGAAAATCTCTGGTTTCACCGATAGGTTATTGCCCGAATGCTTCGCCCCTACAGGACGCGGGCCGATGAAGACGCAAGGTTTTGAACCACGATTCTCTCAAAATCTTGCACCTGTTTCGCAAGCAAAGCCACAAAACCCTTACCTTGCCTACATTTCACATTTATTCAGCAAGCCCTATTTACTCAGGGCAAGCTATCCACAGACTTCTTGCAGAAGTGGGAATATGGACAAAAGTATATTATCGAAAAAATCGGGTCTAAAACCTCGCCTTAAGGCGAAAAGTTTTGGGAGCGGGGCATAAATCCCCGTTACAAAAACGGCCTCCTGCCCCCTGCCGACCGCCCCCTGCCTTCGTTAATGACTTTCCCCTAAATCATCAAAACAAAACAGCTATTATTCCCAGTGTTTGGATAATCAGAAATGATGAAAATTTTCCCCGTTTAGTTACTTGTTATGTACTTTAAGGAGATAAGGAGATAAGGAAATGAAACTCTTAGATGTGGTTGCTCTATTAGAAGACTTACCCCAATTGGGATTATATCGCGGGCAAGTGGGAACAATTGTAGAAGTCTATGAGCCAAATGTTTTTGAAGTTGAATTTAGCGACACTTCTGGCCTTGCTTATGCTATCGAAATCTTACAAGAGAATCAATTAATGTTATTACATCATTCTACCTTAGAATCCCCAAAATTAACCGCTAAGTAGCGGTAATCTGTTGACCATCTAAATCACTCGTTAAGACTGTCTATGAGAGGGGAAAAGGGAGCTTTTTTTCAGTGTTGCCAAAGGCACGGCGTAGCCGTCCAGTAAACAGTAATCGGTGAACTGAAAACTCACATCTAATAACTGATAACTGATCACTGATCACTGACTTGTGAGGGCGCATCAGCGATCGCACAGTAGGGACGACTATAACAAAGGGGTGTTTCCAAGTCGTGTTGTTCCAAAAATTCCCGATTACTTAAAATCCTAGCGGTTTCTCCTTCTGCTACCACCTGACCACGACTTAACACCACCGTGCGATCGCATAATTCTAAAGCCAGATCGAGATCGTGGGTGGCGATCACTTGGGTTTGGGGTAAAGTGGCTAACAGTTGTATTAATTGCCGACGGGACCTGGGATCCAGTTGGGCGCTAGGTTCATCAAAAACTAAGACCTCCGGTAACATGGCTAAAACCCCTGCAATTGCCACGCGTTTTTTTTCACCCCCCGATAGATTCTGACTGTTTCTCTTACCGTAATGCTGGGAATCCAATCCCACCGCGTGTAAAGCATGATGACAGCGATGGTTTAGATCCTCTCCCCGAATACCCTGATTCATCGGGCCAAAAGTCACATCTTCCCAGACAGTGGGCATAAATAGCTGATCGTCGGGGTTTTGGAAGACTAAACCGACAAAATTGCGGATATTTTCTAAATTCTCCGGTTTAACTTCGTAGGGACCGACGGTGATTCTACCGGTTTGTGGCGGGAGAATACCGTTAAAATGCAGTAATAAGGTGGATTTTCCCGATCCATTTGCCCCGACTAAAGCCACCTTTTCCGTAGCTTCGATGGCTAAATTAATACCCTTTAACGCTTCTGTGCCGTCAGGATAGGTATAAACTAGGTTTTCAATAAAAATCGGGTTGTGGTGCATGAAAAACGAGACTTTTACCTGAGTAGATGTACCATTTGACCCCAGAGGATCAGAATTACTATGGCAATTATAGCGAGATAATCTTTCAGCTTACTTTGGGGAACCTGTACAGAGGGCAAGGAACCGGTGTAACCCCTCGATAACATGGCTTGATAAATGCGATCACCACGTTCGTAGGTACGGACAAATAAAGCGCCGATCATGTGTCCCACTAGCAGCCGTTGCCATCGGGGACTACTCATTAAATTGCGCGCAATTGCTGCCCTTCGCATGGAATTAAATTCAGCGATCAAAACAGCTAGATAACGGTACATAGAAGCCAAAATTGCCACCAATAAAGGGGGAGTTTTCAGGGTAACTAAGGCTTGTAACAGGTCGGGAATTGCTGTGGTTAAAACCAGAATATTGACCGTACAAAGACAGAGAAAAGCTTTAAAGGCCACACTGCCTAAAACCAGCAATCCCTCGCTAGTTATCCGCAAAAATCCCCAAGACCAAAGAATTTCGCCGCCATCACGAAAAAGAGTTCCCAATAAAACCACACCGATAAAGACAAATTCGATCGCTACTCTTCGTAAAAGTACAAGAATAGTCACCCGACTGATCAGAATTAAAATAATTAATCCTAATCCGTAAATCCCCCAAGTTTCCCAGCTACCATTCGGGGTTAAGGCTGTGGCAAAAACTAACAAAAGAGTCACTAAAACCCGGGTATGGGGCGCAAGTTTCTGCCAAAAACCGCAATTTTGGCACTCATTTTCGCGAGAAAAAGTGGCAATGTGTAGCATTTATTCAGTTATCAGTGATTTAGGTATTTAGGGATTTAGGGAAATTTCAGCCAAATGCCGCACTACCCCACTACCCCACTTCTCGACTCCTATCTACTTATTCCTGATTTTGGGATTTTGGAATGACTAATTTACCGATACCCCAAGCGATGCCGAAAGTGGCAAGAGTTCCCAGAAAACCGGCGAGGGGAGTGGCCACACCTTGGGGAACACCTTTGAGGGCATAACCATCAAAAATTCGGGCGAAGGGTAATTGATGACCAAGGGCGTTGGGATCTTCTTTTTGGCTAAATTGCAAGTCTTCCGCCACTCGATCGAGTCCGTCGGGATCGGGACTGGCAAAGGGAGAAAGAAAAACGGCGATAATTAGGGATAATACCAAGCCAATCAGGAAAAATTGGCTATTTCTGCGAATATTCATCGACTTAATTGCTTTATTGACGAGAAGCTTAGGAAGGGGAAACAGAAGTATTAACGGAATGGGGCGGATCGTAGAGGAGATCGGGACGGGTTCGCCAGATATAACCGACAGCGAAAACGGTAATCACCGCTTCCCCGATACCGATGAGGATATGCCAAGATAACATGGCCACAAGGGCGACTAAAGGCGGTACAGTCCCCGATAAAGCCAATTGCAGGGCGCAAGCTAACGCCGCCACCACCACACTTGTCCAAGCAGCCACGGCAACAGCGATCGCCATACTGCGCCAACGATGAAAACCGAAGGCTTTTCTAATCCCCAGATAGAGATAATAACCGCCAAACGTCCCGATCAGACCCATATTGACGATATTAGCCCCTAAAACCGTTAAACCACCATCTTGAAAAAATAAAGCCTGCACGATAAAAACCACCGCCATCACCAGAGAACCCGCCCAGGGACCGAGTAAAACCCCCGCGAGAGTCCCCCCTAACAAATGTCCGGAGGTTCCCCCCGGAATGGGAAAATTAATCATCTGGGCGGCAAAAATAAAGGCGGCACAAACTCCCATCAAAGGTACAGCCCGTTCAGCGTAGTGACCGCGCACTTTTTTGAGAGAAAAGCCAATCAGGACGACGGCAATTATCCAAGTAAATAGACTCACCGATGGACTCAAAAAGCCGTCGGGTATATGGAGGGCGAGATAAGGGGTCAGGAGAGGGTGAAACAAACCAACCCCTAGAAAATTAACAGACATTAAAATTCAGTCTCCTTGGCAATTTGGGTTAAAGATTTCCATAGAATTGCGTCGCTAGGACGGAAAAGTCCTCTCTTCTAGTAGATAACTAACCGCTTCATTTTACAATGCCCTCTCTGGGGATTTAAACCCTTTAGCTTCTTAAGAATTTCTGTTATTTTTCTGGTCGTCAGGGTTTAGCTATCAGCCAAAATCTCAATTATTCTCAAGCAGTCAAATTATTTAAATTATTATTAATTTTTCGAGGTTTTTTCAGTTTTTATGCTATTCCTTAATCAGTGAGCAGTTATCAGTTAGAAGAGGCTGGTGACTACATTGACTACGCGATCGGTAGTCAGGGCAGTGCTTTAATTGGTTTAGAGGTCATCTAATGATAAGCTATCAGAGATAACTCCCTCTTTTTCGCTTTTTCTAGCTTGGTGTGAAACCGTGATCAACTCTGAAGAAAAAAGACCGACTTGGGACGAATACTTTTTAATGATCGCTAAATTAGCCGCCACCAGATCCACCTGTTTAGCTTTTCCCGTCGGTGCGGTAATTGTCAAAGATCGGCAGGTTTTAGCCACGGGGTACAATGGTTCCCCATCGGGAACGGTTCATTGTACTGCCCAGGGTTTTTGTTATCCCGGTTTGGGAACCTGTCGGGAATCCGGAGAAATTCCCTCTCGGGCAATTCATGCCGAAGCTAATGCGATCGCTCAAGCGGCTAAACACGGTATTTCTACCCAAGGAGCTAGTATCTATGTTACCTTAGAACCCTGTATTTCCTGTTTAAAACTAATTATTTCTTCGGGAATTAAGGAAGTTTTTTACGAAGCGGACTTTAATAGTGGGACAAAAGCCATGTTAAGGGATTCTTTTCTAGAAACGGGGATTATTAAGTATAAAAAGATTTATTTATCGGAAGAAATGGCTAGTCATGCGGCCTTATTTTTATTAAATCCCATTTCGATCGATCCCAGGTAGTTATCCTCAACGGCGACATCAATGACGACCCCGCAACTTTTCGAGTGGGATGAAAATAAGCGTCAGGCTAATATAGAAAAACACGGCATAGATTTCGCCGACCTGGAAGCGATTTTTAGGGGTCCAACAATTGAGCGCGTGGATACCCGTCAGAATTACGGCGAAATTCGAGTGATTCTAGTGGGTACAATCGATAATATCGTTTTGGTGGTGGTTTATACATGGCGTGGCTCGGTTCGTCGAATAATTAGTGCTAGGAGGGCCAACAACCGTGAACGAAGAACATATTACCAGAGTCACCCGCGAACAGTGGGCGAAGTTGAAAGGCAAAACGAACTGGGAGAAAGTTAAAGGGATGAGTGAGGCGGAAATTGCCAAAAACGCCCTAGAAGACCCCGATAATCCCCCGCTGCCAGCTGATTTTTTCGATGAAGTTCTGGAATGCGCCCCGGGTTCCTTGAATCCCTAACCCTCCGATTAGTAACTGGATTTAGGGATTTTATCGGGGGCTGTATTAGCCTAGACTAACACAGCCCAAAGTTACCGTTTAAATGTCCAAATCCGTAAGATTTAAACGCGGTCCGTGGGTTTCGATAAATTCTCGCCGGGGGGCAACTCGATCGCCCATAAGAATGGTAAATAATTCCTCAGCTTTGGCTGCGTCTTCGATTTCCACCCGTTTTAAAGTGCGAGTTTCGGGATTCATGGTAGTATCCCAAAGTTGTTGGGGCATCATTTCTCCTAACCCTTTAAAACGTTGGATTGTGTAGTTAGCATTGGAGGGAAATTCCGCTATCTTTTGCTGTAATTCTCGATCGCTATAGCAGTAGGAATGATTTTTACCGCGTTCCAATTTATAGAGAGGAGGACAGGCGATATATACATAACCTTGGTCAATTAAATTCTTCTGATAACGATAGAAGAAAGTTAACAACAAAGTTCGGATGTGCGCGCCATCCACATCAGCGTCAGTCATTAAAACAATGCGATGATAGCGCAATTGTGAGGGGTCGAAATCTTCTCCTTTAATTCCTAAACCGAGGGCGGTAATTAAGGATTGAATTTCCGTATTTTTGTAGATTTTGGCATCATCGGTTTTTTCGATATTGAGGATTTTTCCCCGCAGAGGTAGAATCGCTTGAAAACGACGATCGCGCCCCTGTTTGGCACTGTTATGGACGAAAACGCCAGAAGCAAGGGCAAAGTTATGGGTATGAGGAACCTCGATATCATAGACATCGAATCTTGTTTCTAATCGCTTGATCGCCACAACTCGATGATTGTAATTAGCCACCGCTTCTAAGGCTTTATTTTTATCACCATCAAAGTAGCGATCGCAGAAAGAATCGAATCGCAATATTGATTTATCCCGCGTCTGAAGCCGATATTTTTGATAAGCGTCCAAATCAATATAACCTCGATCGATCTCAATTTGTTTTAAGGTCGCTAGGGTTTTTTGATAGTAAGTTTTATTCAAAGCATCACGACGTTTTGAACGAAATTCCCCTGTCCATTGTTCTTTAGTTTTCTCCCGTCGCCATGATAGTAAATCCTGATTTTGCCATTGTTGTTTGGCAGTTTCAGAATAAACTTGACGCTGTTCAGGATGGTCGATAAAGTATTGACGAACTTTATCCGCTTGTGCTTGGCGATTTGTCTGGCTACTCCAATATTGCTGTTGTGCTTGATAAAGTTGTTCGGCATTTTGTCGGCGGTATTCCTCATTTGTATCGTAGAAAGTGCGCCATTTTTCGGTCATGTAGGCTTTATATGCTGCTACTTCCCATTGTGCTTTGGCTTGTTCTGATAAAATTTGCCTTGTTTCTGGTTCTAACATTCGTTGACTCATCATCAAGCGAAATTCATCAGTCTGACGAAGTTGACGACATTTTTCGATCACTTCAGGACGATGTAAAGTTTTCTGAATGTGATAACGATGTAATTCCAAATGATCTTGAATGGATAATCTTTGAAGATTGGAGGGATTATTGTTCAGTTTATTGAAGTCTATGTGATGACAATGTTCTCCATCTTCGAGTTGATAAATTCCCTGCCAACGATTATACCAATCAGCGATCGCATGAGTGAACAACCAAGAATCGGAAGCGGGATTCCAGACCATTTCATAACCGTTAATGGTGATTCCGGGGTCACGAAGATCGGACAATTTCCGATACAAAGGCATTAAAGCATCTTCTGGAGTTAAAGCCGCAGCAGGTTTATAGCTACCATCTCTTAACAGGAAAAGATGGTCAGGAGTACAAATAATCGCTTCACCATGATCGAGAGTAATTTTAATTACTTCTGCGTCTTTTTTGGTGATGCGGGCATTAATAACTCGTTCAACCCCGATCGTGCCATTGTCACGAATGGTATAACAAAAATGTTCCTTTCCTTGGGCTTGTTCGGTCACTAGCTGTTTAAAACTGAGGTTGCGTCCATCGACAAGGGCGATTTCTGTATCACCATGAAAACAACCGCCGGCGCTGTCCCCTTCGACGATGTAAATTTCTGACTTTTCTGGGTCTCTTTCGCTACAATCAGCCAATTTACCCGGTAAAGGTGAGGATTCCAAGACCGATTTCCGTCGTACTAAGTCCCGGGCCCGTCGGGCTGCTTCCGCCGCTTTGTACGCTTGTACTGCTTTTTCGATAATCGTGTCGGCCACTTGGGGATTTTGTTCTAGGTATTCGTTGAGAGTTTCCCCCACCAGCGAATCGACGATACCCCGGACTTCGGTGTTACCTAATTTGGTCTTGGTTTGGCCCTCGAATTCCGGTTCGGGGACTTTTACGGAAATAACGGCGGTTAAACCCTCGCGGACGTTTTCCCCCGCTAGATTAGGCTCGTTTTCTTTAATTTTATTGCGTTTACGAGCAACATTATTTAAAGTACGGGTCAGAACTGCCTTTAATCCTTCTAGATGAGTTCCCCCGTCAATGGTGCGGATATTATTAGCAAAACCGAGAATATTGTCGCTATAGGCATCTATACACCACTGAAAAGCCACTTCGATATTAATTCCCGTCTTTTCCCCCGATACATAGATAATATCTTTGTGCAGGGTTTCTTTTTCCCGACACATATAGGCGACGTATTCTTTAATACCCCCCTCATAACAATAGGTTTCGATGTGGGGTTCTTCGGGACGGTAATCGCTAAAGGTGATTTTAACACCCGCATTTAAGTAGGCTAGTTCTCGTAAACGTCCGGAGAGGGTACTGTAATCAAATTCGATGCCTTGGCTAAAAATTTCGGTGTCTGGCAGGAAATTAACCCTAGTTCCCGTTTTTTCCTCTTGACTGGGACTGCTGACCAATTCTGTGACGGGGATACCTCTTTCGTAGCGTTGGGTATGTACTTTATGATCGCGCCAGACTGTCACATCGACCCATGCAGAAAGAGCATTAACGACGGAAATCCCGACTCCGTGTAACCCTCCCGACACTTTATAACCACCACTGCCAAATTTACCGCCGGCATGAAGTATAGTGAGAACGGTTTCGAGGGCAGATTTACCCGTGGTGGGGTGAACATCGGTGGGAATACCCCGGCCATCGTCAGTGACGCTGACGGAACCATCGGCCTTGATATCCACTTCGATATGAGTACAGTAACCCGCTAGGGCCTCATCGATCGAGTTGTCCACCACTTCATAGACTAAATGATGTAGTCCCCGCGGCCCGGTCGTACCGATATACATCCCCGGCCGCTTCCTGACTGGTTCTAACCCTTCGAGAACTTGTATCTGTTCCGCGCCGTAGTTACTTGTCATAAAATTTCCCTGAAAAGGCTGTGATCCCTGATTAAACCTAAATGAATAGCAAAATCTTCAAAAATTCTAGCACATAAGGGTTAAAGACTGCTTAAATGCCTTTAGGGAGAATTTTTTATTAGGGATAGGACATAGGGAGACATTTTTGTTACAAGCTAAACCACTGGAAGGCAGCAAGGAGAGGAAATTCAATACCGTGTCTTTCTTCCCTGTCATTAGACCTCTTGCATAAATCGGAATTTCCGATGCCTGATTGAATAACTGGACTTCCCCGTTGACAAAAAGCCATAACCTGTGCTGTAGAAGGGATTAAGAGAATTTCCGCCGCCCCGTTACTGGGTACAAATCAGGGAAACTCCCAATAAATCTAACGCTTTTTGTTGCAGTTTAGTCGGTCGAGT
>NZ_JAPZSS010000120.1:0-1441 GCF_027532015.1 Microcystis sp. LE19-131.1A
TATGCAAAAAAAGCAGCAATAAGTTATCGAACGGCTTGGAGGTGGTGGAAACAAGGGAATTTAACAGGCTATCAATTGCCTTCTGGTACAATTATCACAACGGATGACAACCCTTCAAAACCCGACGCTGAGTTAAAAGACAACGGACAATAATGTTAGTAGCCAAAAGACACATTATCAAGAAAGGACATCGATTTTGGGCTGAGATAGATAATTTATCTTGGCAGTCTAAAAATCTTTACAACTCAGCCAATTATTTAATCCGACAAAACTTCATTTATGGTCATGGCTATTTGACCTATAATCAGATGGCCTCTCTGATGCAAAAGACAGAACAGTATCAAGCTTTACCCGCTAAAATTTCTCAACAAGTTTTAAGAGGATTAGACCAGAACTGGAAATCATTTTTTGCCGCTTCATCGGAGTTTAAAAGTCACCCCGATAAATTTCTGGGAAAACCCAAAATCCCTAGCTATAAGGAGCCAAAAAAAGGAAGAAATCTCTTAGTTTACACGATTCAAGCCATCAGCAAAGTAGGTCTTAAGCAAGGGTTAGTCAAGCTATCAGGTACTTCAATTGCGTTGCCGACGAGAGTTGCGGAGCGCCTAGCAGAAGTCAGAATAGTTCCTAAATGTGATTGTTATGTAATCGAGGTAATTTATGAGAAAACTGAACAGTTCTTAGCTCCTAATGACAAGATAGCTGCGATAGATTTAGGCATAGATAATTTGATGGCTGTAACTTCAAATCAACCGGACTTTATCCCTTTGTTAATTAATGGCAGACCGTTAAAAAGCCTGAATCAATTTTATAACCAACGTCGAGCTAAGTCACAATCTCTGTTCAAAGGTAATCGTCAAAGTTCCCAGAGGATTCGCCGTTTAACTCGCTGTCGAAATCAGAAAATAGATGATTATCTTCATAAAGCTAGTCGTTATTTGGTTAAGCTCTTAGTTGACCAACAAATTACCACTTTAGTAATTGGGAAAAATGACGGTTGGAAACAAGAGGTAAACTTAGGGAAAGTCAACAATCAAAAATTTGTGACCATCCCTCATGCTCGATTAATTGACATGATTATTTATAAATGTCAATTAGTAGGAATCAAAGTGATTATTCAAGAGGAATCCTATACCTCAGCTTCTAATTTTTTGAATTTAGAGCCGCTACCAGTGTATGGACAAACAACTGAAAAGCCAGTGTTTTCAGGAAAAAGGATTAAACGAGGGTTATATCGCACAGATAAGGGGATTCTGGTTCAATCTGATGTCATGGGTTCCTACAACATTTTGCGAAAAGCATTCCCAAATGCGTTTAACCGCTATGGGATAGAGAGGTGCGTAGTTCACCCAAGGAGAATCAATCTCTCGAAGTAAAAGTGAAGGGAATTTCTGAAATGGAATTCAGTCTGTCTATATTTGACTATACTTTTACTAACTAT
>NZ_JAPZSS010000030.1:0-20127 GCF_027532015.1 Microcystis sp. LE19-131.1A
AAAAATAGGCTTTTCGAGGGTAATTCTTGTTTTAATTCTCCATGTACGCGGTCTTTAAAAGCCTCTATTTCGTTCCAAGACACGATTAAGAGTGGCTTTTAGGCTAAGTATAATTACTCATCGCGTAAGTGAGATGCTCCCAATTATAAGATGAGCGATGCAGGAAGAAAAAGCGATATTTACTATTAACAATACTTTCTATAGACCGGAGAGTAAAATCGTCCGAGATTTAGGAGTTTTAGCGGCGGCAATTGCCCAAAAAGAGCGGGGCAGTTTGCGGGTTTTAGAAGTAATGAGCGGCTCTGGTGTGCGAGCGCTCAGGTATTGGTTAGAAAGTGGTGCGGATTGGCTGTGGGTTAATGATGGAAATCCAGAAATTAAGCCAACTTTAGACGCTAACTTAGAGAGTTTATTACAACAGAAAAAAGGGAAGATAACCTATAAATCTGCTCAAGAAGTTCTCCTAGAATGTTATCTTGAAAAAGACCGTTATGATCTAGTTGATATTGATGCTTTTGGTTCCCCTGCATCCCTGTTTAGTGCTATTCCTTTAGCCACTAAAATCGGGGGTTTAATTTATCTGACTAATACTGATGGACGGACGTTGACGGGTCATAATCTAGAAAATAGTTTAGCTGATTATGGAGCCTATGCTCGCAATCATCCGGCTGCCCACGAACAGGGATTAAGATTAATTATCGCCAGTTTGCAATTAGAATCGGCCCGGTTAGGTTTAGGAATTACGCCGGTTTTTTCCTTCTTTTTTGGTCAAAGTTATCGGGTGATGGTGCGGTTAACGGCCAATAGACAATTAAATAGTCATAACTACGGTTTTCTCGGTTATTGTCATAGCTGCGGGGAATATCAATCAGTGCCTTGGCCGAAGTTAGGCAAGATAGTTTGTTCTGGGGACGGGCAACCTTTAACCTTAACCGGACCCTTGTGGTTAGGCAGTTTACATGATCGCCTTTATCTAGAAAAAATGGCAGATTTAGCCGATCAATGGCAGTGGAAAAAGGTAGTTAAATTGTTAGAAATAATGAGGGAAGAAAACGATTTTCCTCCCTATTTTTATAGCTTTCGGGAAATTGGTAGAAGGGGCAAATTAGATCTACCTAAAAGGGAAGATTTAATTGCAGCTCTCCTAGAACAAGGTTATCGAGCCGCTGCCACCCATATTAACCCGCAAGCGCTGAAAACTAACGCTTCTTTAGCCCAATGTATCGCACTACTCAAGGGCTAATTAATTAATACCAATAACTAGAACTTTGTTGGGGTTCAGGGGCAAAAGCTAACCAGTAGGGGAATTGTAAAAGAGCGAAATTGAGCCGTTCTTCCGTATCATCGATGATAATGAGCGGTGAATACTTATCCTCGATTAAACGTTCCGCTTTTTGAATTAAAGCTTCGGGAGACTCAAAGAGAACGATGCCGCGGTCTGGTCCAAAATCGGCGCGGGAAATGCCGAGACAATCTTGGAGGCCGCGCCGCCATTCGCCTAAACGTTCGGGACTATTAGCCAGAACGAGAGAACGGAAGCGATCGCCCTGTAATTCCGCCATAATCGAGATAATTGCCGAAGCGACCAGAATATTCTGGAGACGGCTGCCCATACCGCGAACCGTACCCCGGCCCCCCTGTTTAAAGAACCACTGTTGCACCCGTTCGGCGTGAATTGGTTCAAAAGTGCGCCGTAATTGCCAAGGCGGACCGTAATAGTCAGGACGACTGCGATAACGGTCTAAAAGAGCTTGGATGCGCTGATTTTGGTCAGAAAAGCCCTGTCTAGGGGTGGATTGTCCCACCGGTTCCGATTCATAACCCGAACGATTAGAACGACGGGGTTCTTGCCAATTATCCCGGCCCTGGTTACTGGTACGGGGGGGACGGGGAATTTCTCCGCGATCATCCCGGCCTTGACTGCCACGGGATGGACGGGGGTTTTCCTCTCGTTCGGTCCGCTGGGGAGGTTCCACAGGTCGGGGGGATTTTTCGGGGGTTTCAAAACGGGGTAATTCCAATTGTTCGGCAGCCGCGGCCAAATCCTGTAAACTGCCCACCAGATAGTCTTTAAATCCCTGAACCCGCACGGCTAGATCCTGGGAGACTCCGGCGAAATTACTCCGCATTTCCTGCCGAATCCGCTCACGACGGCGTTCTAACTGTTCGATCGCCACTTCTAAAGCCTGTTTGCGTTGTTCTAGGTCTTTTACGCCTTCCTTGAGCATTCTTTCGATTTGAGCTTTGATATCCCCCAATTCCTCGGCGATCAAGCGTTCTTTTTCCGCTTTTAATGCCGAGATTTCTGCCGCTAGGCTCTGTTTTTGCCGTTCTAGAGCCTCGATTTCTGCTCGTAGGGGTTGCGCCTGCGCTGGGGGAACTAATTCGCCTTCGGGGGCGATTGCCGATGGCAGGGGATTCTCTACCGGGCGATCGTTCCAGAGATCATCAAAACTAAATTCTTCGACAGATTCATTGGGTAAGTCTGTCATTTTGTCAAGGGGTAAAACATTAAAATCTTCTGAATTCATCGGCTTTAGAAATGCAGAGCGAACAAAGGGCCAAGGCAGGCAATTAAGTAAGTGGTTCTAATTAATAGACGATATATCTTGCCTTCGATCCCCCCTGCCCCCCTTAATAAGGGGGGTGCCGATAGGCGGGGGATCCCCCCTGCCCCCCTTAATAAGGGGGGTGCCGATAGGCGGGGGGATCTGACAATTTTTAACACCTACCTACTTAAGACGCTATTAGCCAAATCTAATTTTAACTCAATCTTAGTTCGCTTCTGAGTCGATCGCTTGCGATGCTGCTAAAGGATAGTATTTTTCGAGGCACAGTCTCAGGGTTGCGCTGTCAAAGATAATGGGCAAAAAATGAATGCTGTTAATTTCTTTGAAATAAAATAGGATCGGGACTTTATTCCAGAAAATTCGCCAATTTTGCCATTCTTGGTAGGGAAAGGAGCGAATTTGTTGCCCGGACAGATAGACATCTAAGGAGGTAGGGGTAAACTGGAGACGAATGCGGGTAGTCTGGAACATCAAGAATAGGCCTAACAGGGAGAAAATTATTCCGAGCCAGACCTGTAAAAAGAGTAAAGGCAGCGATAAAATTACCAAAAACAGGGGAATTCGATAGTTAGGAGCCAGTTCGATCGTTCCTGTTACTTCTTGCGGGGAAATAGTTTTCATTGGTGTCCCTATCGGCAGTCAGCCAAAATATCTTCGCTTCTAGTTTATCGCATTGTTTTTCGAGAAGCGATCGAGATAACCGAGACTCGATCGGGGATGATCTGGTGGTGTCATGGCATCGTAGAAGGAGACTTTACCCCCATAGGCACGCCGGAGATTAAAATCAGTTAAGACCTTAGACCGTTGATCGGCGAGGATCAATTCTTTATTTAAGAGGATTAAATCAGCAAAATGAGTGATAGATTCGCCTAAATCATGATTAACCACCAGGACAATTTTATTTTCTTGGGCTAACTCACCAAAGATATTAAAAAGGATCCCCTCGGTTTTTTGATCTACCCCAACGAAAGGTTCATCAAAACAGAAAATCTCCGCTTCTTGGGCCAAAGATCTGGCTAAAAAGACTCTTTGCTGTTGTCCCCCCGACAACTGACCGAGGGGACGATGGCGTAAATCAGCCATTTCCACCCGTTCTAGGGCATTTAAAGCCCGTTGACGACTAATATGGGAAAAAGGACGAAACCAACCAGTTTTTCTGACTCTCCCCATCATCACCACATCCCAAGCGGTGACGGGATAGGTCCAGTCGATTTGAGATCTTTGGGGAACATAAGCGACTTTATCCAGTTGTTGCTGTAGAGATTGCCCTTGATAGTTAACGCTTCCCTGTTGTACGCGAATTAATCCTAGCATGGCTTTGATCAGGGTACTTTTGCCCGCACCGTTGGGACCGATAATACCGGTTAATCGTCCTGGATAAATTTTCAGGGTGATATCCCGTAGGGCCTCCACGCCGCGATAATATACTCCTAGATGACTAACTGTAATTGTCCTTTGCATAGTTGTTATCCCGAGTCTCCATTTCTAGCATAGCTAAAAATGAGACAATTATGAAGCAACCATGAAAAGATTATGAAAGATAGCTGGGGTGAGATCAATCGCCACTCAGTAAAGCTTCCACGAATTCGTAACTGGAAAAGGGCCGCAGATCCTCGATTCCTTCCCCAGCGCCAACAAAGCGAATCGGTAGGTTAAGCTGACGCGCTACGGCAAGGGCAACACCCCCTTTAGCTGTACCATCGATTTTAGTCAGGATCACGCCGCTTAATTGGGCAGCTTCCGAGAAAACCTCTGCCTGTCGCAGCCCGTTTTGTCCTAAAGTGGCATCGAGAACTAGAAGGGATTCCACCACAGCACTCTCGGCTTTTTTGTCGATAATGCGGCGAATTTTGCTTAATTCTGCCATTAAGTTCTTTTTATTCTGCAATCTTCCCGCCGTATCTACTAAGAGTAATTCTATCTCCCTGGATTTAGCGGCTTCGATGCCATCGTACACCACGGCGGCCGGATCGGTATTTTTGCCCGGGTTGGCAATGACTTCGACTTGCGATCGCTCTCCCCAAACTTTCACCTGTTCCACGGCAGCAGCGCGAAAGGTGTCGGCAGCGGCGATCATACAGCTATAGCCAGATTGTTTAGATAAATGGGCTAATTTGCCGATAGTCGTCGTTTTACCGACTCCGTTAACTCCTGTGAGCATCCAGATATTTAATTTGCCTTTTTCTGGCTCAAAACCGGGGTTGCTATAATTGGCTAAAGGTGCATCTAAAATCTCGCGGATAATTTCTTTGAGATATTCGATCGCTTTTTCGGGGGGCAGCGCTTCCTGTTTTAGCTTATTTTGGAGGGTAGTGATAATATAATCGGTGGCATCTACCCCCACATCGGCCTGAAGCAATAAAGCTTCGATTTCCTCCACCGCGTCTTGATTGAGGGGACCCTGACCGACCACGGCCTTAAGCTGATTGACCAAGCTGCGGCGCGTTTTGCCTAAACCCTGACGCAATTTTTTTAACCAGGTGATTTCTTCTTCCGAAACGTCCTCTGCTTGTCGTCCCTGATTTGCTAAAACTTTGGCCGACCAGATAAAATCTTCATCCGGTTCTGTGGGAGTTTCGATGGCGGTTTCTTTGAGAATTTCGAGGCGATCGGATTTTTTCAGCCATGCGGGGGTATTATCCTCGGTTTCTTCTTCTTTAACTGGTTCTTCCTCTTGCGGAGGTTCCGTTTCAGCAATAGATGTTTCAGGGGTTTCGCTCACGACGGCCTCGGCCGTGGCTTTTTTCTCTTGAATATTTTTAAAGGCTTTTTTGGCCCAATCTAAATACTCTTCCTGACTGGTTGCCTCGCTGGGGGTTTCCTCTACGGGTGCGGGGGGTGCTTGTTCTTGTTCGGGTTGGACTTTCTGACGACGGAACCAGTTAAACATAGGAGAAACTAAACATAAAACTATTTATCTAGTTTATTTTAACCTTTGAAGTGAGCAATTTTGATAGTTAGATTTTTAATTGTGGATTTCTCAGCATTTTTTGCTAGAGATTAAGGAAAAAATGATAACCTTGCTCAAGGATAACTTTATCTCTTTTTAGGGAAATGCTGTATCCTAGAAAATAGAATAGGAAGGAGAATCAAAAATGTTAAGCACTACCGAAACTAAATATTATACTCCCGAAGAATATCTCGCTCTGGAGGAAACGTCCGAGGATAAAAATGAATATCGTCAAGGAGAAATTATCCCAATGGTAGGAGCAACAACTAATCACAATCAGATTTGTCTAAATTTTTGCCGTAATTTTCCCTTAAATATCAATAATCAAGATTATTATACCTACATGGAAACGGTGCGTTTATGGCTATCAGATTATAGTATTTACACCTATCCCGATGTGATGGTGATTAAAGGTCAACCTCTCTATCAAGGGAATAGTCAATCTAACGTGATCAATCCCTTAATTATTGTCGAAGTTCTCTCCAATTCTACACAAGCTTATGATCGAGGGGATAAGTTTAAATTCTATCGTTCTCTGCCAACTTTTCAGGAATATATTCTGATCGAACAATCTAGTTATAGTGTGGAACGTTACTATAAACAAAAGGATGATCAATGGTTAATTGATTTCGTCACGGGGGAAAATGCGGTTTTACAATTGGTGTCGGTAGATTGGCAGATTTCTTTGCAAGATTTATATCAAAGAGTCAATTTCGACCTAGCAGAAACCTAAAATTAAAAGAAAGGTGAAAAAGACTCGCTGTCAAGAGAATCATTATCTCAAAACGGACTACTATTGTTAAATATATGGAAGCTCTAGATTTTTCCGATCAACTACAATGGACTGCAGAAGCAAAAGCAAAACTGAAAAATATTCCCTATTTTGTCCGTTCCCAAGCGCGTCAAAGGATTTCTGAGATATTGAAAATACACTTTTTCGAGCAACTCAATTGATAACCTTGCTCAAGGATAACTTTGTCTCTTTTTAGAGAAATGCTGTATCCTAGAAAATAGAATAGGAAGGAGAGTCAAAAATGTTAACCACTACCGAAACTAAATATTATACTCCCGAAGAATATCTAGCTCTGGAGGAAACGTCCGAGGATAAAAATGAATCTCGTCAAGGAGAAATTATCCCAATGGTAGGAGCTACCACTAATCACAATCAGATTGCTGGAAACTTCTATCGAAGATTTCCTCTGACTATCAATAATCAAGATTATTATACCTACATGGAAACGGTGCGTTTATGGCTGTCAGATTATAGCATTTACACCTATCCCGATGTGATGGTGATTAAAGGTCAACCTCTCTATCAAGGGAGTAGTCAATCTAACGTGATCAATCCTTTAATTATTGTCGAAGTTCTCTCTAATTCTACCCAAGCTTATGATCGAGGGGATAAGTTTAAATTCTATCGTTCCTTGCCAACTTTTCAGGAATATATTCTGATTGAACAATCTAGTTATAGTGTGGAACGTTACTATAAACAAAAAGATGATCAATGGTTAATTGATTTCGTCACGGGGGAAAATGCGGTTTTACAATTGGTGTCGGTGGATTGGCAGATTTCTTTGCAAGATTTATATCAAAGAGTAAATTTCGACCTAGCAGAAACCTAAAATTAAAAGAAAGGTGAAAAAGACTCGCTGTTAAGAAAATCGTTATCTCAAAATAGCTCATCTTTTTTGGTATAATAGACGGACTACTATATGTTAAATCTATGGACGCTCTAGATTTTTCCGATCAACTACAATGGACTGCAGAAGCAAAAGCAAAACTAAAAAATATTCCCTATTTTGTTCGTTCCCAAGCGCGTCAAAGGATAGAAGAATTAGCTCGTCATGCCGGTTCCGATCGAGTTACCGTGGAAATGGTAGAACAGGCTAGAATAGAATTCGGACAGTAGATTTTTAGCCGCCAATTTGGGACATAGTACGGGTATAAATGCCGCTTGATGTGCCGGAATCACGCAGTTTAAAGTTTATTTCTGCCTTCAGTTCTATTAATTCCCGCACTCTTTCCCTGATTTCTACCGGCGAAATTCCCTGACGGAGGGCAGTTTTTAGGTCAATTTGTCCGGTTTCGTTGAGGAGACAGGGACGCAACCAACCATCGGCCGAAAGACGTAGGCGGTTACAGCGATCGCAAAAACATTCCGACATCTGACTAATAAAGCCAATTGTACCCTTAGCCCCCGGAATTTGAAAAACATCGGCTGGGCCATTTCCCCGCACTTGACCCTCATTTAAACCCCATTTTGCCCGAATTCGCCCCCTTAATTCCTCGTTCGCAATCCAAGCTTTTTCTTGAAATAAATCACCGTTACCGATGGGCATAAACTCGATAAAACGGACGTGCCAACGCTTCTCGATGGTCAAAGCCGCTAAATCTTCCACTTCTGCCTCATTTATCCCCGGAATTACCACCACATTCAATTTTAAGGGGTCAAAACCCACTCGCTGGGCTGCTTGAATACCTGCCCAAGTTTTTTGCCAACGACTCCGGCCGCGATTACCGATAATTTTATCGAAAGTGTCGGGGTCGAGGGAGTCTAAACTGATATTAATCCGTCTTAGTCCAGCGTAATACAACATTTCGGCTAAATTGTCAAGTAAATAGCCGTTAGTGGTCAAGGCTAAATCGCTAATAGCAGATAAAGAGGCGATATCGCGCACAATCTCCACTACTTCGGGATGTAAGAGAGGTTCCCCACCAGTAAGGCGAAATTTGCGGAAACCAAGGGGAATAAAGACATTTTTGACTAAAGTAAGAATTTCCTCCCGGGTGAGTAAGTCTTGCGGTCGAACATAGGCCAATTCTGCATCTTCAGGCAGACAATACTGACAGCGAAAGTTACAGCGATCGATTAAACTAATCCTGAGATAGTCAATTTGGTTCATGTTCACGGGGAAATACTGTTATAAAACTTCATGAATTTATCATAACAATTCTGGCTCGATCGATATCTAGACATCGGGCTAAGTTTCCAGAAAACCACGGCTACATCTAGATTTTAGTCTATGATGACAATAGATTTGCTCAATGGCAAGAGCCAATAACGATTGGGAAATTTGACAATTTTTCTTGATTGTACTTAACCAAAAAGGTCGGCTAAGTAGGTAGGCGTTAAAAGTTGTCAGACCCCCCCCTTATTAAGGGGGGATTAAAGGGGGGACTAAGGGGGGATCGGCACCCCCCTTATCAAGGGGGGCAGGGGGGATCGAACCTAAAATCCATTTTTAATTTAATTATAACCAGCTACTTAACACCAGAAAGAAATATTAACCAATCCTCTAGATATAGACAAACAGAATACTATCTAAATTGAGCGAGCCAATAATGCTATGATCAAAAATTAATTATCTTGAGATGGTAATTTCTGTGATGTTACCTTTTTTGTTACCCATTGCCCAAACTCCCCCTAGTGTAGAAATAATCCGACCGGTGCAGGTGCGTCCTTTACCGAATCAACTAGATCAAGTTCCCGTTTTTAATAGTAATAGTCCCGAATTATTGCTAGGAGAAGGGATTTTGCTTTCGACTTTTCCCCCCCAAGAAAAAAGGTTTCCCTCGGCCCATTTAAATTATGCTTTTCAGGGACGCTTTGATATTTTTGCCCACCACGTAGCGAGGGGGAGTTTTCCCGATAATTTACGCACCCTTTATTTGGGGATATTACTCCACAATCCCAGTCCTAATCCCGTCACCGTTAAAATTCTGCAAGGGGCCAGTTATTTGAGTCAACCCGATGCAGCTTTTATCGATTTACCCGCACAAGTGGAAAATAATCAGGGGACAGTTTTTGCAGGTCCAGGAAGTCGGGTAATGGGGGATATTTTAATGGGGCAGCGTCAGGATATTTTTCCCGATAGGATTATTATTCCCCCTGGGGAGAGTTTTATGGTCTTAAATGCGGCGATTCCCGTGCGCGATTTGACTCCCCCTTTAAACGGTAGGTCCACTTATCTCCGTCTGGAAAGTGACGGTCTTCTCTACGCTGCTAGTTTAGCTCTTTATGCACCCCTAGACGAAAATGGGCAGGAAAGACCCCCAAATCTGACAGAATGGGAAAATTTGCTAGAAAAAGGCGATTTATCGACTCCGCGCGATCGAGCGCCCACTCCTCCCCATAGTCAAGGACAGATAATTTATGGACGGGTAGCGGGGGTGTCCCAAGGTTCAGCTTGGCCAGCCCGATTGGTCGATCGAGCTTTTTTATGGTTAAATATTCCTGATTCTGGTCAATCTATAGCCTATGGGATTAGCACCCTACCCGGGGGCAAACTGGGAACGGAACAAAATCAAAGTGCTAGTATGTTAGTTCGCTATCCCGATACGGCCTATCAAGCTCATGGTAATTACGGTGTGGAATATCGGTTAAGTTTACCTCTATTTAATCGAAGTAATGAGGCGAAAACGGTGACTATTGCGCTAGAAACACCGATTAAAGAGAATATTATCGGTCAGGGTTTGCGTTTTCTCGATCCGGCTGCCCCACAAGTGTTTTTTCGGGGAACGGTAGCCGTCAATTATAGCGATGACCAGGGACAGGCACAAAGCAGATTTTTCCATCTCGTCCAAAGACGCGGACAAGAGGGGCAATCTTTAGTGACTCTGACTATTCCTCCGGGGGATTGGCGTGTAGTACAGGTAAATTTTTTATATCCACCAGATGCGACCCCTCCGCAGGTTTTAACGATTAAGACCGAGTAGAACAAGTTTAAAATTGGCCGTTAACGATCGCAATATTCCATTGACCGTCTTGGTTGGTTTCAAAGGCAATTTGGCGACCATCACCGCTAATGGTGGGATTGCGGACGCTTCCCCGCAGGTTAGCGGTTAATAGGGTTGCACGGGACTGGGAACGATCATAAACCATGACATCACTTTTACCGCGTTCGCTGGAGATATAGGCAATTAAACGACCGTCAGCATTCAGAGATGGCTGATCTTGGCTAGAATCGCCACGATTTAGGTTAGGAAGATTAACTAAGCGCTTTTCTTGCAGATCGAATAAATATATACTACGACGACCGGAGCGATCGGAAGCGAAGGCTAAATAGCGACCATCAGCACTATAACTGGGGAATTGATCGGGAGCAAAACTATTTAAACCACCAGCGGGAACTTGAGGAGTGATCAAAAGAGGAGAATTACAGCCACTTATCCCCGATAACAGCCCAAAAGAGGCCAAAAATCGCCCCAGCCAGACAAAAAAAATTTTTTCTTTCATCTTGACTTTTGACCCCAAATGTGCTAGTAACTTTCTTCCTTGCCGACGGTTTTGAGGGTAAGTAGTTGATTGCCTTGACTGAGACTATCGGCGATCGCTTCTCGAATCGGTAGGTCAATACTGGTTTCAGCGAGGATTTCTTGGGCTTTTTGCCGCAAATCTGCCCCGGTATCGGCATCTACTTGGTCTAGATCGAGTAATTCCTGCGATAGCTGTTCGATCGAATTCGGGTTAGTCATAGCTCAGGCTCCCAACAAGCTTAATTACACTTTTATTGTATTGTAAAGAATAAGGCTTCTGTTTGTTTTTGATTTTTCTCAGCGATTAAGGGATTTTGACAAGCAATTAACTTTTCTGATGGGTAATCTTCACTCTCAAATTCCACTAAGTTCACTCGCTCAAATAATCCTAATTGAATCACTATACACGGCCGCCATTTTAGCCTAAACTTCCCCCATTTGTCTATTTAAGGAATATTACAATAAACACGGGGTATATAAAGAAAAGTTAATGGGTTTATCCATTGATGGATAAGGGTTTTCGGCTATTGTAGTAGATATGTATGGGGGGGGGAAGTTCAGCAATACTACCCAATCAGCACCCTCAAGTCTGGCGGTTTAGTGGAAGAGCAGTTTATTGTCCGCATGGCAAGAGGAAAGGCTAGAATTAGAGAAGATTTTAGACTTTAATAGCAATTACATTTTCTAAGTAGTACGGCTATGAGCATCAGCGATCCCACTAGCCAAAAAGCCTCGTTAACTCAGCTAAATCGCGCTCTCCGGCACTTTACCGACCGACACGAGTTAACCTTGCGATTTGCAGAATATCTCAACGATGACGAGCTTGACCCCCATAAAATCCTATTCTTCTATGGGGATGGTGGCAATGGCAAGTCGCTGCTGCTGAAATTCTTATTGGAAAATTGTTGCAAGCGCTTTCCTTTAGAAACTTGGACAGAACTTAAAACCAAAACCCATCCTGAAATTGTTGAGTTTATTAAGACAATTACTGACTGGGAAAGTGACTTTCAATTTGTGCCAGCCACACTGTTGGATTTTGAATCCCCAGCCAGGTCATCGCGACCAGAACAACCTCAAGACAATTTCGACGGGCTACTGATTTTGCATAATCAGTTAATAACCAATGCTGTTCGCTTGGGATATAAACTCTCTTTTCCGCTCTATCAGTTTGCTTGCATCTGGCATTTAAAACAGACAGGAAAACTCACGAATGAAACTGATATAACTAAGTGGTTTCCTTCACAAGAGTTATTTGTAGTTGGTGGGATTATTAACACAATTAAAACGATCGCTCAGGAGAACAAAGACTTGGCGGCCATACTAGGCTTGCCCGGTACCTTAGCGACACTAACAGCCAGCACGTTGAATCTCATAGCAAAACATTTGGGTAAGGACTTGAATCGTTACCTAAATGGTCGAGGACTCCAGAAAAAAGATTTTCAACGGATCACCGAGTTAGACCCCGATACGGAATTGATTGTTGCTTTGCCTAACTTTTTTGCGGAAGATCTCAAGGTCGCCATGCAAAGAGAGGGCGCTCCTGAAAAACTGGTGCTGTTTTTCGACACCCACGAAGCCTTTTGGGGAGAAGGGCGCAATCAAGGAAGTGCCAGATTTTTCAAGCAGGATGAGTGGCTGCGGTGTCTGTTGTCGCAGTTGTTGGAGTTGCCCCAAATTGTCATCGTCATGGCAGGACGGGAAATTCCCCAGTGGCATCGAGCCAGCTATTGTTCAATTACAGCGGACAAGTTAGAGTGCAGGCAAGTGTTCAACTTTCAAGTAACCGATGCCCTCGACTACCTACAAAGAGTCGGAATTGAGGATACCCAAGTGCAGCAGAGCTTGATTGCCTATAGTAGTTTTGATGGCGATTCCGTTCATCCTCTCTTGCTGGGGCTATGCGCGGATTTAGTCAGGATGGCGCCAGAAAAAAAAGAAGCCTTTACCGCTGCCGACTTTCAATCCTTTGCCGAGACAGGAGAGGGATTTAATCGGAAATTAGGGATTTTGGTAGAAAGACTCCTGAAATACACGGACAGGGTGTTGGAAGATGCGGTTTATGTCTTGAGTGCCTGTCGAGCCTTTAATGAAGACCTTTACTTTCATCTGGGCGAATCCTTGAAATGCAATCCCTCCCATGCTGCCTTTGACTCGCTCCTCAGTTTTTCCTTCGTCTGGCAGGTAGAACAACAAGGTGAGGGGTGGTATCGTCTTCATCCCTTCATCCGTCGTTTCAACCACGAGCAGAAGCGGGAGCGAACCCAGGCTGCCCATCAAGTCTTGGAGCGTTACTATCGAGAAAGGGAGAATCAGGCGGAAGCTCTCTATCATGCTTATTGGCATGATCCTCTGAGAGCGAAAGAGGAGTGGATCGAAGTTTTTGGAAAAGCCAACCAACAGGAGGACAATGAACTATGTCAGGCATTAGCGGAAATCAAGAAAGAAATTCCTTTCTAGACGGTCAAATTGCCCAATTAATCGGGGATTATCTAACTCGCTTGCAGCGATATGAGGAAGCTAGGGAGGAATACCAAGAAGCTAGTGAAGGGTATGAAAATATCTCTCCCGCTTCCCCGGACTTTGAGACAGCCCAAAATAACCAAAAAGTAGTTCTGGGAAAACTTAATCGCTTACCAGAGCGGCAGAAATCCAGTCAAGACTACCGTTTAGAAAAGCTCTTTGCTGTTGAAAAGGAACAATCTCGTTCAGTTTCCTTAAAAAGCCGAGTCAATTTGAGCCAATGGTTGCAAAATGTTTTTGAGGAAAGCTGGCAGACGATTGAACAGCTTTTTGCACCTGGAGAACCCTGTTTTGCCTATGCTTATGCCTTACGCGAGCGCGGGGCTGATTTTATGGATTCCAAGACGGTTAGCGATTTAATTGAGACGATTTATACCAGTCAGGAAGAGCATCGCCGCAGACAAGCAGCACTGCGCTTGGGAGAGATGGGAACTGCATCTTCTGAGGTATTGGCGGCTCTCACTCACTTGCTGGGGGTAACTCAGGATGAAGAAACCCGTTGGAGTGCGGCAGAGAGTTTATGGCGGCTCGCTCCGCATAACTTGGCAGCCGGGTTGAGGAGAGTTAAAGATTTAGGAATGCTGATCGGGGAACACCCAGTGACTCTAATGGTGGCTGTCTTGCCTAAAACTGACCAAATGATAGCGGTTCTCCTCAGGGTCTATCCGATGCGAAACCAGAAATATTTGCCTGCCCACTTACAATTAGTGGTGCTGGATGAGTCTGGGAAAACCTTTCTGGAAACTGAGGCAAGAGAACTGGACAATTACATCCAACTCAAGTTTAGTGGTTCACCGGGAGAACAGTTCAGTGTCAGGGTGGGACTGGGAGAGGCAAATATTACCGAAGATTTTACCCTCTAGCAGAACTTTCCCCCTGAGAAATTGCTAAGTACCTAAGCAAAATTAATTACACATTTCGATAAAGCTTTTGCCTCTTGCCTATTGCCTCTTGCCTGTCTTCACTAGGAAATTTATTTTGCATGACTACTTAGGAACTAAAGTACAAGTAAACGGAGAAAGTTTAATCATGAAAACCGCACTAACCGAATACAAGCATATTCAAATAGACGAACGCGGGATACCAATGATTGCAAGCTCGACAATGAAGGTGATTGATCTGGTGATGGCTCAGATGGCTTACGGTTGGACTCCTGAAGAAATTCAAATCAACCATCGCCATTTGAGTATGAGTCAGATTCACTCAGCCTTCGCCTACTATTGGGATCATAAAGAAGAATTGGATGGGGCGATCGCTGCCGATCTGGAATATGCCCAAAAAATGCGGCACTCAGCGATCGAGTCGCCTTTTGTGGCCAGACTTAAAACACAAGGAATTCTCAAGTGAGCCTCAAACTTTATTACGACAGGTGATAGCAATGGCTAAGTTAGTGACTGTTAAATTGGGAGAAGGCAACTGGGAACAGGGATTTCCTGTTATCCTGCAAATTGCTGAGGAAGGCTCCCCTCCTTCGATCGAAGTTACAGGTAGATTGCCAAGCGCTCCGGAAATTCCCCAAAACTATGACCAATGGCAGTCTAGTTATAGACATTTGCCTGTTGTTGTCAGGCTAACAGCACCTGCTACCCAAATTACCAATGTTTCCACTACTGCCGACTGTCGCCAGACCCTTCAAACTTTGCAAGATAGCCTCAAACGCTGGCTGAACTCCGAGTCGTTTCGTCCAGTGAGAGAGCGTCTGTTAGAGAATTTGAACCGTTCCGAACCCATTCGCTTCATCATTCAAGCTGGGGATGGCTATTTGCGGCGGCTACCTTGGAATTTGATTGAGTTCTTTGACCATTATCCCAAGTCAGAGGTTGCGATCGCATCTCCTGTCTTTGAAAAAATTGTTAGCCCACCTTCCCCCACCAAAAGGCTGAGAATCTTGGCAATTTTAGGCCATAGCGAGGGCATTGACGTGACGGCAGATAGACGCTTCTTGGAGAATTTGCCAGGGGCTGAGACGGTTTTTTTGGTAGAACCGCCTCGACAAAAGATTAGCGAACAACTTTGGGAACAACACTGGGACATCCTTTTTTTTGCCGGACACAGCCATACAGAAGGGGAAGTGGGGCGCATTTATATTAATCAAAGGGAAAGTTTGACTATCGGTGAGTTAAAACATGGTTTGAGGACAGCGATCGAAGGGGGGTTACAGTTAGCCATTTTTAACTCTTGTGATGGGTTGGGGTTGGCCAAGGAATTGGAGAATTTGCAAATTCCTCAAGCGATCGTCATGCGAGAACCTGTACCCGATAAGGTGGCACAGGAGTTTTTAAAGCATTTTCTCAAGGCATTTTCTAGGGGTAAATCTTTGTATTTGTCGGTGCGGACGGCGAGAGAACGTCTAGCTGAAGAAGGATTAGATACGGAACTGCCGGGGGTGATGGGGCTGCCCGTTATTTGTCAAAATCCTGCTGCCGTTCCTATAATTTGGCAAACTCAGAAGAGGCTGCCTATCCGTTTTTGGATAGCACTTCCCTTTGTTTTTGCCGCTTCGATGGCACTGGTGTTTATTATACCTAGCATTATCTCAATGTCAAATCACAATGAAAATTCACCTCCAAATCGACCGCCAGAAATTGAAACCTATCAATTCCACAAGTACGGAATTTCAATAAAATATCCCCGTAACTGGCAATTACAAGAGGGAAAAGGCGACCTAGAAGGATCAGGAATTTTTGTCAAATTTTCACCAGATAAAAACGATTTATCCTCTTTTCCTCCTCGCCTTACTATTAGCCTAGACGAATATTTGATTGGTCCACCTATGTTAGACGATTATGTGAATGACACTATCTCTAAAATAATAAATCAACAAAACTCCAGCATTATTCTTAGGTCTGAGCAGACGACCTTAGCGAATAATCAAGCTCATCTCATTGAGTATACTTGGCAAGATGATCTAGGTTTTCAGTTGAAATCTTTACAGTTCTTAATGATAAAAGGAGAAAAAATTTACAGAATCACCTACACGGCGGAAAATAAAGAATTTCCTGAGTTTTTGCCGCTTGTAACAAAGGTTATGATTAATTCATTCCAAGTTGAACTGAATCCAAATCTCTAGCAAAATATGAGGAGAAAAATCAATTTTGATAACAGGTCTACAGATTGAGAGAGAAATTTATACTCTTCCACCTAGAAGCTCATTAATTCTGTCAATCGCATCTTGGTAATCTTCTTTTCTATTTTGTTGTTTATAAAGTTCTGCTGCTTTTTTAAAATCTTCTAAGGCTTTTGGTTTTTCTCCGAGATCTCTATATGAAAGCCCTCGGTTGTAGTAAGCATTCGCCCAATCGGGAACCAGACGAATAACCTGAGTATGATCATTAATTGCTCCCCGATTATCTCCCAACTCACGATGAATCAAACCTCGCTCAAAGTACGCAATGTGATATTGAGGATCGTTGAGAATTGCTTGATTATAATCCTTGAGTGCTTCCTGATAAGCTTTAAACCGATTAGAATGAATCCAACCCCGAAGAAAATAGGCACGAGCATCTTTGGGGTTGAGGCTAATAGCTTGGTTCAGATCTTTAATAGCTTCTTGGTGTTCCCCTAATTCATCTCTAGCATCTGCCCGTTCTCTGTAGGCAGCTGCATATTTTGGGTTGCGCTTAATTGCTTCATTGTAATCGGATATTGACCCTTTATAATCTTTTAAGTAATAGCGGGCGTTTCCTCTGCCGAAATAGATACTCGCAGATCTAGGGACAGCAATATTCTCCTTAGTTAGAGTAACATCAAAATCTCCTCTATCTTTGCGTCTAAGCTTCAAGGTGACTTGAGTAACCGACTCACTGCTCATTTGATTAACAGTTAGTTCAACTAAATCTTCCGCACTTTTGTTCAGTGTTGATTTACCATTAATAGCTATAATTAAATCATCTAGAATCAAGCCTTGTTTGAAAGCAGGAGAGTTTTCAAAAATCTTGGTAATAATTAGCCCTTGACCAGATTCATGTCTCCGATATTGAAAACCCAAGCCAGAGTATTCTAAGAAGTTAAGGGCTTGAGTATAATCAGAGATCGCTCCTTGGTAGTCTTTTAAAGAATAGCGGGCATCGCCACGATTTTCGTAAGCCAGAAAAACATCAGGGTCGAGGCGAATTGCCTCAGTGTAATCCAAGATTGCTTTCTGATATTCCCCGAGTTCTGCATAGACAGTTCCTCGGTTGTTATAAGCTCCGCTGTATTCTGGATCGAGACGGATCGCATGGCTATAATCTTCGAGCGCACCTTGGTTATCTTCACTATAATCACGAGCTAAACCACGCCAAAAATAAGCTCTGGAGTTGTTCGGGTTCAGCTTGATAACTTCAGTCATATCCGCAATGGCTGCTTGATATTTGTTTTGCTCGATATATGCGATGCCTCTTTGTAAATAAGCATCAACATTGTTAGGTGAAATTTGCAAAACGCGATTGTAAGCTGCAATCGCTTCTTCATAGTTACCGCTATTGGCCTTAGATATTCCTAGAGTTAGTAAGTCTTCTGCAGTAGGCTGAAGAGCTACCGCAGGTGGCGATAGTACTGGATTATTCCGAGCCGCCAAAAAAGTTTTGATAGGAATTGCCAACCTCAAAGCTCTATCATCTGGTGACTCACGTAGCCCATTAATACCAATTAGAAAACCCTTTTCATCTAACAACGGACCCCCTGACATCCCAACAAAGATAGTATTATTAACAACTAAAGCATAACCTCCACCTTCTGGCGTAGAGCGTCGTTCTATAAAAGAGCCAACATTAAAACTGTATTCACGTTTTTCGGTTTTTGGTTGTTTAGCCGTCCAACCCGAAGCGTAAACTATTGCAGAACCTATGATTTTGTCAGAATCGCCTAACTTAGCAATTCTATAATTTTTATTACTCTCAAACTCCACTACTGCTAAGTCTAGCCCTGGTATTTCTTTTCTATTATAAATAGGATAACGATTTCCATCTGAGGTTTGAATTTCATATTGTCCTGCTTGAAATTCATTACTTTTGTCGTTATAGAAAACATGACGACAAGTTAAGACAAAATATTTGTTACCTTGTCGGTCAAAAATCACCCCAGAGCCAGTTCCTGCACCGTCAATTTTTACCGTAATTTCTTCAGCAATAACTTGAATCTCTTGAAGTGTCAACGCTATAGCAAGCTGAGGTTGCACTAGACAAACCACTGCCCCAATTAGTGCGACTGGAATTTGATAGGAAAATTTCATCATTATCATATTTCTTTTGAAGAATTACTACTGCTTGTGGGTTCTGAGTGCTGGAAGTCCTAACTGTTTGAAGGTTTCAATGGGGATTCCCCAACTATATTGGCTCATTTTCTTATGTTGATCTGGTGTTGCTTCAGAATTATCTGTAAATTCATAGGGAACATCCCAGAGAGGTTCTGCGTGCATTCCATTAATAGCAATAACTTCACCCCGATGATTAAATAGTGGCCCCCCGCTCATTCCTTTTTCAATTACATTAGTATAGCCAATTTGATAGCCACCTTTTAAGGGCTTACTTAGTATCTGCGTGACTTTCCCGCTGGTAAAAACAAAGCCAGTATTATAGTCTGTAATGGACGGTGAGATTGGCCTTGTAGATGATTCTACTGACAAGGGAAACCCTGCAGCAAACACCTCTTCTCCCACTATCGCAGGATCACCAAAAGACGCTACTTTATATACAACCTTAAAGCTACGAAACTGCAACAAAGCCAAATCATTACCCTTAAATGATACAGACTGGAATAAATTAGCTAAATAAACATGGCCATCTGAAGTCTGAATATGATATGGGGGAGTACCAGATCTCAGGACATGGGCATTAGTCAGAACTGTATAAACTGTTCCCTGCCGGTTTACTAGGAATCCCGACCCTATGACTTCTCTTGAGAGAATTCTGACTGTGATAGACTGAGCCTGTTTTGGCAATTGCTCCGATATTAAAGATAGCCCAGCCGCTTGCCAAGATAAACCCAAAAGAGAAATCTTTGAGTCTCTACTTGGAATAGACACCCCACCATTGAGCAACCCAAAAGGAATGAAGATCGATGAACTCCCCATACAAGCAACTACTATTACTGTCCACCACCGCATATTAGTTTGTTTTGTAATTCACTCACTGATACCAAATGCCTGAATCTGGATTAAATGTCGGGGAAGAATTTGAAGGATTCACCCCTCCCAACAAACTGTTTACATCTAGGTAGAATTCGCCATTGACTTTGGAAATTTCGCTATCCCCACTTAGAAGGAGGGGTTTACCTGAAGCAAGTCTGGCATTATCTTTGATCTGTTCTAAAATAATCTCAGGATTTGTCCCGCGTTTGAAAGTCACTAGCACTCCGTCTTTAAGACAAGGGCCGCCTTTAAAAGTGGCAACGCACAAGATAGGTTCCCCTCTGAGTATTGCCGCTTTAATAAACTTCAATGTACCATTGGAGTAAAATCTTTGGAATCTTTGAGATACAATTACACAACGCTGTTGAGGAGTATGAGGTGGAGGAAAAGAATCGTCTTGCCAACGAATTAGCTCAACATTCCCCGCAAGTTCAGTGACAACAAAGGTTGCAGGTCCTCCTTCTCTGCTCATACTGCAAAAAAACTTCTGAGTTTGAGCAGAACTGGGCTGCCCACCAATAGCCAAAGCCCCAACAGCCAGCGTACTAGCCGCCATTAGTGAAGCGAACAAGTTAAGTTTCATAAGTAGTCATGCAAAATTAATTACCCAAATAAAAAATTAAGAAGTATAATACATAAAAAAACGAAGCAGCAGGAAAATACAATGAGATTGATTAGAGACCTAAACCCCGAGAGCCAGAAAATGCTAGAGAGAATTTATC
>NZ_JAPZSS010000290.1:0-19704 GCF_027532015.1 Microcystis sp. LE19-131.1A
GACTCTTTTGGATTTGGTGGGTAAAATGTATTCTAAGATACAGTCCTGCTGGCGAGCGAGTGGAAGGAACCACAAAGACACAAAGGACACAAAGATTGATCGATCCTGTGTAAGTTAAACTTATCACACAGAACCTAGAAGAGCCAGAGGACTTAAAGGACGAGCAAAAACAACAACTAGAAGTTATCTTGAAAGAACATCCCTGCTTGGCAATAGCTTGGGAAATGAAAAAAGAAATTAGACAAACTTATCAAAGTTGTAGAACGTTCAGAGGTGCTGAGAGAAAATTGGAAAAGCGGAATATTATATGAAAGTAGTGCCAGTATGATCCGGAAGCATTTGCCTGGTATTTGTAATTAGGGCTTGCTGAATAAATGTGAAATGTAGGCAAGGTAAGAGTTTTATGGCTTTTCTCGCGAAACAGGTGCAAGATTTTGAGAGAATCGTCGTTCAAAACCTTGCGTCTTCATCGGCCCGAGTCCTGTAGGGGCGAAGCATTCGGGCAATAACCTATCGGTGAAACCGGAGATTTTCTATCCGAATGCTTCGCCCGTACTTTTTGCCGCAAACCCTAATTACTCACTTGCATAAATGAGATGCTCCAGGATAATAAGGATAAAGTTATCCCCTCACCCAACCTACTTACCGACGATTTAAGAAACTGCCACCATTACCCCAGCGCGGTCGGGAATTAAAGAAACCACCACGGTCAGACCAACCATTGCCCCAGGGCCGCGAATTAACAAAACTACCACCGCGACCATCTACCCAACCACCGACACGACTATTCCCCCAACCGCGATTGCCACCATCTCCCCAGCCTAAAGCTTGTAAACTAGGATCGGCAGTACCTTCCGGCAGTTGGTTAACTCGTTCGCGTACAGCGCTAGATAGACGACTTAAACGCGCTTCAATGGGATTAGCCTCGTCTGAGGCGGCCTGAGCGGTGCTAGTCAGACCGAAGGCAGATAAAGCGAGAAGAAAGCCGACTAAACCAGTTTTATTGCTGATATTCACCTGAATTTATGCTCCTATTTGGCTTCTTGGGGATTAATTTGGGCGTGTTCGATAACTTTGAAGGCAAAAAACCCCTTTAATAATTCTGGGGGGATGGGAACCAGGCCTTGACTACCGAACCAGCGATCGATTTGACTAACGGTGGCCGTATCATTGGTGATGTAATCCTGCATCATTTTAACAATGGCATAGTTGACATCATCCAAAAAAGTAGAGTTATTTTCGGGAACCATGCAAGCAATGCCAAAATTAGCTAGAGCTTCTTCGGGGACGATTTCGTAGATTTTAGGGTTATCTCTGAGGATTGTTCCCGCTAAAGAAATGCTATCCCCCGCTATGGCGTCAATTTTACCGGTTTTTAAAGCTTCGATCGCTTCTTCTATGGTGCTGTAGGTGGTAACAATTGTCGCTTGCGGTTGTACTAATTTAATCACATCCACGGCCGCAGAAGTGGGAACCAAGGCGATGCGTTTACCGATTAGGGATTGAGGAGTGGAGAGATTGCTACCTTTTTTGGCTAAAATCCTAATCCCAGAAATGCTGTAACTGATGGAAAAATCGACCACTTTCGCCCTTTCCCAAGTAAAAGCCGTACTACAAGCGATATCGATGTCCCCGCTACGAATGAGATTAATTTTCTCTCCGGGTTGGTTAGCTTCAATCATTTGCAGGGTGACGGGACGACCGAGACGAGTTTCCAATCGTTTTCTAATTCGTTCCAACACATCCATAGAATAGCCGACTAATTCCCCCTTATCATTGACGTAGGAGTAGGGAATCGCATCAAAACGGGTTCCTACGGTCAAAAATCCCGTGCGAGCCACTTTTTCCACCACTGTTTCCGCTAAACTCGCACTGGCGAGGAACATAGGTAATATACAACCTAGTCCCACTAACTGTAAAATCTTCTTCATAAATCGAGTGCTTACTCCCGTACAAACATAACTATACTAGAAGTCGCTAAAAAATCTTCAAGGTTTCCATAATAATTTCTGTGAACTTTTACAAATTAGATGGCGGTTCAAGGCGAATTAATTGGCCGTTACCTTCATCGGTGAGCAGATATAAAAATCCGTCAGGACTTTGACGCACATCCCGCACCCTCTGACCGATGGGAATCGCTTCTTGATTGATAATTTCACCCGATTTATCCACTTCCAGACGGCGAATATCCCTAGAAACTAAGCCACCGGCGAATAAATTTCCCTGCCAATTAGGAAAGCGATTACCGGTATAAAAGACCAATCCCGAAGGAGCGATCGCAGGTGTCCAAATTGTTTTCGGATCGATCAAACCAGGGCGAGATTCTTCGCGGGAAACTGGGTTATTAGTGCCGTACTCTTGACTGGCAGAAACCACTGGCCAACCGTAATTTTTACCTTTTTCAATTAAATTTAATTCATCCCCTCCTTTCGCTCCGTGTTCGGTTGCCCAGACTCTTTTAGTCATCGGATCAAAGCTGATTCCTTGAATATTCCGATGACCATAACTCCAAATTTTAGAACCCGCAAAAGGATTATCTTTCGGGATAGAACCATCGTCATTGATGCGGATAATTTTACCTAAATGACTTTGCCGATTTTGTGCCTGTTTTCTAATTAAATCTCCCGCTAATTGTAGGGGAGGATTACCCCCGTCCCCAATTGCTACCAATAAAGTGCCATCCGGTAGCCATAATAACCGCGAACCGAAGTGTTGAGAGCCGGTTTTTGTCTGGGAAACCTCAAAAATAACCTGCAGATCTCGCAAACTTGCACCATCATAAACCGCACGAGCGACGCGGGTACGATTAGCCTCCTGGTCTCCGTGGGCATAAGTTAGATAAATCCAGCGATTTTGGGCAAATTGGGGATGAATTGCCACATCGAGCAGTCCTCCTTGTCCAACGGCAAAAACTTCGGGAACTCCAGGGATGGCTTTTGGGTCCAATTTGCCCTCTCTAACCACCCTTAAACGACCTGGACGCTCTGTGATCAGGATTTCCCCGTTAGGTAGCCAAACCATCGACCAAGGATGCTCTAAACCCTCGATTACGGTCACTTTTTGCCATTGATTGGTCTGGGAATTATTCGCCGAAGTTAATACATTTGCACCTTGACAACTGGAGATAATTATGGTAAGCAAAACGCCAGATACTATAGGCGAGAAAATGCGATTAAGAGAAGTAAGCATTAGTTGGTAACTCCCCAGACAAATATTGGTCAATTTTCTCCGACTAATCAGGTTCACCCTACAATTTTAGAAACCGGGCAGTTTTAAGAAACGTTTTAGGCGGTTTGACTTGATTGGGCAATGCGCTCTCCACAAGAATTCCTACCCTCGTACCCACCGTTAGCTCTAAGGGAACATCAGGTTCAAGCACTGTCCCATCAAATATGGCTTCGAGTTCTTGGAACATTATTCTTCACAGGCTATGGCTTGTTTCTAGTATAATCTCATGGGTGTGGAGCCTAAACGTTCAATCTATTAGTATTCTTAAGTATTTCTATGGTCAATCAATAGACATCCCCAAAAACTTATAAGCGAGTTACAACAAGAAAGAAAGGCAGATTAGACAGAAAGTCAAAATTGACTCTTATCAATCACTGTTTGGTGCAGGGTAAGCGCATCTTAACAGTCCTTAACAAAATGAACTTTATCTGAGTTGCTTACCCAGAGAGCGATTCAGGCATATTTGAGGAAAATTGGCCATCTCAATTGTTAAGCAAAAATTGACCAAATGTGAAGATTTCGTGACTACTCTGATTGACTGGTATCACCTGAAATGCCCACACAGCAAGCGGATCACAAAATTGGCCAATTGTCAATAGCTTTTGAGATGCTCTCACCCTACTGTTTGGTGTTGCTAAAAGTTTGAGGTGTTGCTATGATGAGCCGAGAGTAATTTCCGATTTTTCCTTTGGAGTGTCAACATTATGACTCAAAAAATATTAGCAAAATTAATGTCTTTTGCTGGCATCAATAAGCTAGGATTATTCAAGATAGCGATCGCATCTTCTTTTTTGGTGATTGTTCCGCAGGGGCAAGTTAAGGCTGCACTTCTTACCGTAGCGAATAACAGCTTTGAAACCCCGGTCATCACTAACCCATCGGGGTCTATCAGTTCTACAGGTCTCGTCGGAGGCTGGACGTTCGCAGGGGCGCAGCAGGGGTTTTTCAATCCAAGCCTAGGTGAAACATTTAGTCCTGGTTTTGGGTACGGTCCATCACCGGTTCTTCCTGATGGAAATCAAGTAGCCTACAGTAACGGGGGAACTATCTCCCAGACACTTTCCGCAACTTTGCAAACGAACACGGTATATACTTTGGGTGTGTATGTCGGACGCAGACAAAATGTTGCCTTTGCGGGCTACAATATCGAACTTTTAGCCGGAAATACAGTTCTAGCCTCTAACAATAGTGTTACTCCCGCTGCCGGATCTTTCGGATACGTCACCGTTGACTATACCAGTGGTATCAGCGTTACTCCAGGGCAGGCATTACAAATTCGTCTGACCTCTAATGGAGTCCAGACAAATTTCGATAACATAACCCTTGACGCTGCTTCCATTCCCGAACCTTCCGCAATATTAGGATTGCTAGGTTTCGGACTGTTGGGAATCGCTTCAAAGTTACGACAAAAACAATAAGTAGTCGTGCAAAATTAATTTCCTAGTCAGGACGGGAGACGGCTTAGATCTGTAATTAATTTTGCTTGGGTACTTAATTTAACCGAATTAGGGGTATGAAGCTTTCCGGCCACTGATTCCCCCACTAAATCTTCTGGAGAGCTATCCCTAACCCTCTCAAACTTCTTAAGATTGTTTTGACAATCCTCTCAAAGGAGTTTAGCATCATGACAATAGCAATTATTAAGTTAGATGTGACTGGAATGTGATATGACAGTCGCTTTTTTACTTTATGAAGCTATCATTCAACACTTCTGAAGTCATCCATGACTCTCCCGATTATATCAATGATGATATAGTCGGTTTTTATTTCTTCTCCCAATAATTGCTCGATTCTCTTATCTTGAAAAAGTCGAGTTACAGTTCGCAGCTCTGCGGGGTATTGAGCGATTTAGAGTGCTCTTATCTTTGTGGTCCTTCCTCCCAGGAGTTAGGAACTTGGAACCCCTAGACCCGCTCCAATACTGGCCAGAGTTTAGGCTGTTTACCGCGTGAGAGCGTGTCTCTTTGACCGACCACCGACTCTCCCATTGGCTCTGAAATCGGCAACACCCAAAATAGTTAAACCCTATTTAGAATGGGAGTTACCGGACAATTTAGCGGCTTTTCTCCTCAATACTTAAATTAATCGTGCCGCGGGGGTTTATTGGTCGCAGAACCCGCCGGAGCGACCTTGGAGGTGGGGGGGATACCTTTGAGGGAAATGAGCGTATTCATCACCGTTTTTGCCACGGGAGCGGCCACAGTGGAGCCAAAAGTATTCGCACCCTTGGGTTCATCCACCACCACCAAAACCACATAACGGGGCGATTCGATCGGTAAAATCGCCACAAAACTGGTAATTTTGGCGTTAGGTAGATAACCCCCCGTCGGACTAGCTTTTTGTGCGGTTCCCGTTTTACCTCCGATGCGATAACCAGGGATTTGGGCTGCTACCCCCGTCCCCTTGCTAACGACGGTTTCCATCATTTCCACCACTTGCCGGGCCACGGTGGGAGAAAAGACTTTTTTGCTGGGATAATCGGGCCGCCAGTGCAAACGGCCGCGGTCGTCGGCTAATCCTTTGATCACATGGGGAGTCACCAGGGTGCCACCATTGGCCAGCGCACCGTGCAATTGTACTAATTTTAAAGGCGTTAGGGATAAACCTTGACCAAAGGAAGCGGTGGCCGATTCAATGGCATTATCCAGAAATTCTGGTTCGGGTTTGAGATATCCTGCCACTTCTCCGGGTAAATCTACACCAACCCTTTGATTTATTTTCAATCCTAATAAACTTTTATAGAAATCAACTCGCCTCATTTTTTGGGCAATTTGCACCATAGCCACGTTACTAGAGGTTTGCAGAACTTGGGCCATATCTAGCGCCCCATTACCCTGTTTAGAGGCATTTTTAATCGTCCAGGGACCGACAGTAATCGCCCCCGGATCATTGACTACCGTATTAGCTTTAACTGCCCCTGCTTCCATGGCCAGGGCGATAATAATTGGTTTAAAAGTTGACCCCGGTTCGTACTGATCGGCTACGGTCCAATTTTTAAATAGAGCCACATTGGCTTTATAGTATTCATTGGGGTTAAAAGTTGGCTCACAAACTAGGGCTAAAAGAGAACCATCAAGGGAGTCCATAACGATGACTGCTCCCCGTTTAGCATTAAATTTCTTTAGCTGTTCCCGCAAGGCCGTCCGGGCTGCTCTTTGTAGTTTTAAATCGAGGGTTACTTCTAACTGTAATTCATCAAATTGAAAGATACCATCGGGAACAAAAGCCGGTAAAATTCGCCCGTCTCCCATGCGTCTTGTATTGACAGAAAAAGGATCTCTTTCTAATAACTGACTGGAACCTCTCTCTAATCCTGCCTGGCCACGATGTTCTTTATCTACATAGCCAATCACGTCGGCTGCCACATCGTCTTGGGGATAATAACGAGCGTATTTTTCCTCTAATTCTACACCGTCAAGAGATAATTGTTTTAAGCCCCTAGCCACGGATTCGGTTAATTGATTGGCTAAACGAATTCCTGTTTCTTTTTCTTTAAATCTTTGAATCAGTTGATTAGTAGGAATATTTAATAAAGGAGCTAATTTATCAGCCACTTCTGCCGGGGGAATAGCAAACAGTTTTGGGTGTACATAAAGAGTATAAATCAAGCGATCAGTCGCTAAAACATTACCATTACTATCGACGATCGCCCGCCGGGGAATATAGGGTCTAATACTGGTAGTTTGCTGTTGTCTGGCTCTTTTTTGTAATTCCTGTGCTTGTACTATTTGCAATTGGTACAAGCGCCAAGCTAAACCCACAATACCCATGACTAAAACTAACCACACCGCCATCAATCGCCCGTTACTCACAGGCATTTTTTTTGACTGTTGTTGCCGTTTTTTGTCGTTTAAATAGGACTTTCTGTCCCGAATCCTGCCCGAGGGCGATCGAGTTTCTTTGCTTCTAAATTGGGGTCTTTTTGTGTCAGTCATGAGCAGTATCTTTCAGTTATCAGTTATCAGTAAACAGTGATCAGTGATCAGTAAACAGTGATCAGTAAATAGTAATCAGTGATCGGTAAAAAGACAGTAGGAAACTTCTATTTAATACTGCACACTTAAAAACTCACATCTGATAACTTTTAACTTACCCACTGATAACTGATAACTGATAACTGTTAATAGGCACTTCTGGGTTGAGAATTGACGGTAGATTGGGATTGAGAAGCGGGATACTGTTTCAGGTTAGGAGCAGATTTACGCTGTAAAAAGATAGTTTGGAAGGGTTGGGGATGAGTTAATCCAGTTTCGGGTTTTTCTGCTTGTTCAGCTAGTTGATGTTTAAGGGTTTCATTGGTAGCCAAAAGATTGCGCTCGTGACGTTGCAGTGTTTCCAGTTTACCAAATTCTTTGTCCCAAACCTTGGGAATATATACCGTCCAAGCATATATTCCCAGAGTCGAACCCAACAGACAAAAAGTAATCACAGCTACTATTCTTTCTAGGAGGCAAAGGAAACGTAATTGACGCGAGGCTAATTGTTTTTGTGTTGGGGCCACGGGAACTCTCACCACCGATTTAGTCGTCGGTTTTACTGTTGGGGTCGTCTGATTTACTGGTGACTGGGGACGAGGCTGACTGCCTTGGCTTTTTGGGCGAGAAACGGGAAGGGGAATATAAGAATTATGGGCAGCAGACATGATTTTCTCTCAATATTTCTAGCTAGTGGTCGTTGTCAAAAATTAAGTTTCTAAAATTAGGAGTCGGTCATCAGTAGTCAGTCGGAAATATTTAATTGATCACTGTCGCCTTTTTTCCTTTTTACCTTAAAATCACTGTTCTAGCTCTAGACGTAAACGATATAAGATAGTTTGCGGATGAACTTGAGCAAGAATTTGATTAATCACCGTACTCGGTCCAGATGCCCCCCAACTACAACCGCGTTCTAGATAGATTTTAGCGGCTTTCCCGATGATATAGGTTCCATAAGCAGCAATTGCTCCCTGTAGGAGAGCGGTGCTACCGTAGAGAGTTAAAGAGGTGGGATTTTCAAAAATACTCGCCGCTGCCGCTGCCGTTTTGCCCAAACCGATAATCACAGTGCTGAGGATTTCCCCCACCAGCAACCCCCCACTGCTCAAAAGTAGAGTCCGCCAGAGTTGACCAGCTTGGTGACTGGTAATTGGCAGGCCGTACAAACGAGCTAAAGCCCGAACTAGAGTCAAATCGACGATTGAAGCCCCTAGTAGGTCTAAAATAGCGATCGGATTGGCCGCAATCGCTAAAGCCTTATATTTTGCGTATTGCCAGATAATTTCCTCCGCTTGACTGTCCCGGAGTTCCAGGGTTTTTCTAGCGATATTTTCCTCCGCTTCTTGCCCCTGCACTAAAGCATTTAAGGCCAGCAGCGATCGCCCTTCCCGATTTAAAATCGTTAAGAGTTTATCTTGCAGCTCCTCAATTTGGGGGGGAGGGGTTTCCCACTCAGTCACCACGCTCCCATCGGGGTATTCCACCCGGACGGGAATCGGTTGCGGTTCGGCGGCTACCATAACTATCTCATCGCTAGTTAACAAATCTTCTAACGTTTTTTCGTCCCGATTGGTTCCTAATCTCTGTAACTGCTGAAAAATCTGACGGCGATCAGCTTCTGGATAGAGATCAATCTTATTAAACACCAAAATAATCGGTTTTTTCGCCCCGCGCAATTCTCCTAAGGCCTCGTATTCGGTGCGGGTAATATCCCCAGCGACGATAAATAAAATCAAATCGGCACTTTTAGCGACTTCTCTGGCCATATTCGCCCGCGCTTCCCCTTCAATCTCATCCAATCCGGGGGTATCGATTAATTCTATCTGAATTTTACCCGTGGCTGGTGTCCAACGCACCGATCGCGGCCAGCGTGTCACCCCGTGCAGGGGGCCAGTTGTCAGGACTTTTTGACCGACTAAAGCGTTTACCACCGAGGATTTACCGCGACTGACTAACCCGAAGGCTGCCACCCGAATCACCGTTTCATCCAGTTTATCCAAGGCCGATTTTAAGGACTGCAAATCCTGTTTAACGGCGGCCTGAAGTTGGGGATCGGGGGGATAATTCCAATGGCGGCGAAAACTGGCATACCAAGTTAAGGCCTGTTGTAAACTAGCCTTAGCCTGATTGTAATGAGTTTCCTCGAGGGATGGGGTCTTGGTCACGGTTGATTTTTTAACTGTTTATTGATGCTGCTGCCTTTATTGTAGAGTTTCGGGGCGGTAACTGAGACGCGGTTATCTGGGTCCAGGGGAAGACTTTTCAGTAATCAGTGAAAAGAAATTAGCGAAGTTTTCCACTAAAACCCTAACACCTAACATCCTACTCCGCCAATCCCAATTGTCCCAATAGCTGAAGGATAGTTTTTCCGGTTACGGGATCTCGCCAATCGGGGGCAATTTCCGCCAGGGGAAGCAGCACGAAGGCCCGTTCTCGGCAGCGGGGATGGGGTATCTGTAATTCGGGCGTTTCTAAGATCAGGTCTTCATAAAATATTAAGTCTAAATCGAGGGTACGCGGTCCCCATCTTTCCCGTCGGACTCTCCCGAATAACTGCTCGATTTCTAATAATTTATGCAGTAAATCTAGGGGCGATAAATCCACTTGCACAATGGCGCCACCGTTGAGATAATCGGGCTGAGGCGGCCCGACGGCCGCGGTTTGATACCATTGGGAATGAGCTTCTAGTTTAATTCCTTTGACTCGCTCTAATTCCCCTAAAGCTTGCCCTAAAATTGTCGCTGAATCTCCTAAATTACTGCCCAGAGCGATCGCTGCTCGCTTCATCCACATCCTTCCTCAACAATAATCTCGGCTAATTCCCCCGTCGCTCCCAAAGATTTACCTAAAAATATATTGACATTTGGATGCTTTTGTGATAGTTCAAAAACTTGGGCTTCGATCGCATCCGTAATTCCACCAGCAAAGAGGAAATAGGGCAGTATAGCGATTTTTTGGCTATCTTGAGCGATTAAACTCTCGATTTGTTGGGGTAAACTCGGTTCTATCGACCAATAGGCTGTAATTGCTCCAAAAAACGCCGCTAGATTTTCCACCTCCCGATTACCCCCGGAGCGACGACTACCGTGGGATAGTAAAATGCGGTCTTGGGGGCTTAAATCAGCAAATTGTCGGGATAACAGCGATTTTATGCCCTGATAACTGCCTAAATGGGGCTTTAACTCTAGCTTAATTGGCGATCGCACTTTGGCCACGGCTGCGGGAATATCTTCTTTAACGTGAACCCCCGACAGGAGAAACAGGGGGATAATCTGCAACCGATTACATCCTTGGCTTTGTGCTTGTTGGGCAAAAGCTTCTATTTGTTGATGGAGCGGTGTTATCGCTAATTCTAGGGCGGCAGTCCCTACTAATACCCGATTATCTGCTTCTAGAACCGCTAGAGATGGGCTAAACTCCGATTTACTCCCTAATCTTTCGGCGGGTTGACTGATTTTTTCTTGAACTAAGGCTGCTAATTGCGTCACCGCCATGGCTGGACGCGGATCGCGACTACCGTGGAAAACCAATAAATAGGCTGAGGAGGTCTTCAAAGAAATCTTGCCAAAATAGTTTAGTTTTTAGCCTAATACATTTTCTCTCCCTTTAGGCATAAATGCCCCTGATATTCTCGATTTAGCTGGTAAGCGGGAAAACGTCCCCATTGGTGGGAAGTGCTACCATTTTACGCGATGTAAAGTGTGAGCAAATCGGCCCGCCGGCTTGAGTTAGCCTAGATATTGAGGTATAACCTAATTAATCGCCCAACTTAGTCAACGAGGCAGTTAACGTGAAAGTGGAAACAGACAGTAAACAATTACCCTCCTACGAACAACCACCCCTAATAGAAGTGGTAAAATTACCTACAGTTTTATCATCAGAATCTTGCCGGATAGACGCAGCAGAAGATGATGATGATGAACTGGATTGTCGGGGAGTTTTTGTAGTTTCTCATCAACCGAAAATCTTATTTTCCGAAGAAGTAAACATTAAATCTCAGGAAAAATCCACTTGGAAACCTTGTGTTATAATTGATAAGTCTCGAATCGAAGATGATAACTAATGACCTTTGGTATGAGGCGGTAGATGCAAATGTTGAGTTAACCCAAGGGGATATTATTCTTAATTGTCCTGTGGTTCGTTGGGCTTCTAAATCTGTTGAGGTAAGCAATCAAACAGAAATTGAAACCCTTCGATCCTTAGTGGAAGTAGCTGAGATTGATCTGGTTGTTATCACCCAAGGCTGCGACTTAGAAAACAAGAAAGTCAATAATGTCATCCTTTCCCCTCACTTTGCTCTCAGTCAATATCAAGAATATTGGGAACAGACAATGAACAATATGAAACAAAATCCTACGGCCAAGGCGTGGGGGAGATATTGTGATGATATTAAAAATGGTTATATATGGAATCTTTCTATGCTCAACGAAGGGGAAATCGGCAACCTAAAATTAACTCATCGAATAGTTGATTTTCATGATGTGTACACTTTACCGAGGACTTTTTTGGAATCCTTCTTGCAAAATAAACAGCAACCTCGACTTCGTTTACGTCCTCCCTATCGTGAACATTTATCTCAAGCTTTCGCTAGATTTTTTATGCGAGTTGGTTTACCTACAGGAGTAAAAAAAGTCTGGTAATAGATAAATCACCTTAACTTTTACCAATAACTACCTATAGGGAAAGATTGGTTTTTTGACGATTCGATAAATCCTATGGTTTCCTATCCACAGTTCTAGCTTTGTGGGCGATTTGGTTCACTTGATAACGAATTATTGCGATAGCTTGCCATTAACTAATTTTCAGCGATAATCTAAAGTCAGAGTCTATCGGGAGATAAGATCATGAACTTTCGTCTAGTTCTATTTTCAGGCCTAGTAACGGCTTTAGTTGGTGCTGGTATCGGTTATGGCATTAGCCGCATTGAACGCAATCCCAGCCAAGTCAACTATAGAAATCCCCATCACTATCAAATCATCTATGGACGTTATTTTGCTGGTGCGGGGGCAGCCCTGGGCTTCTGTGTGGGTGCGGGTTTACAAATGGTCAAAGAACTCAAAGAAGAAAGAGACAGAGAAATGGGCATCCTAGACGATGGCTCAAAATTCTAGTCTTTTGGGGCTAATTCCTCAAGAATGATGAATTGAACGTGATTAATCGCTAAATCGCCGATGGGAACTTGGGTTTTTAACACCGGTTGTCCTTCACTGAGCATTCGTTCAAAGGGGATATCTTTGGCAATTTCCGTGTGATACCAAGCTAAACCCATAAAGAAACGATTGGGATAGGGACCGCCTTCAAAAATATCATCGGGATTGGACTCCATAGGAACCCAACCGATAGAGGGAAGATAAAATTCCATCCAGACGTGATTGTAATCTGGTTCGAGGGGTAAATTACGTTCGAGGGGATGGGGTGGGCATTTATAACGTCCTACCGTGCGACAAGCAATACCATTGAGACGACACAAAGCCAATAATAAACCCACATATTCCCCACAGGAACCGACTCCGCGCCGCAGGGCAATATCAGGGGTGTCGATGTTGGGTTTGATACCGTAGGAAAGCTGATCATAGACGTAATTACGAATACTATAAACTTTTCGGAGCAGATTGGTTTCCCGACCGGTCGCTTCTTCGGCAGCATTGAGGATAATTTCTGTACTCATGGCCAGATCATCATTATCGATCAAATAGCGATCGGGAAAATCGGCGGGTAAGGTGGGTAAATCTTCGCAATCTTGGGGAGTAATTTGGTATTTAATACCCCATACTTCTAAGACTACTTTCCACCCAAAAATATGACGTTGTTTGCCGGTTATTTGCTCGAACTTAAATACTGCCACCCGCTGCCCGTCTTGAATTTCTTCAATAAAAGGCAATCCCACCGCTTCGACGCTGCGAATTTTTTGCCGCGGTGTTTCTAAGGGTAAAGCGATGCGCCATTCCACATTTTTGAGTTCGATATTATAGAGGGGTTCTAATTCCTCGACGTAGGATAATTCAATCAGATAACCGTTAGAAAGGGTGTATTTTTTAGCGGGATCGTAGTGAAAATATAGAGGATGGACAAAAGTACGCGGACGATAACTAAGTTCGTGAACTTGTTCAGAATTGGGATTATCGCGGATACAGGGTTCTTGGAAAGCATAGGCCACATATAATATATCCTTGCCACTGTTAGCATCGCGATAAAATGCTAATCCCGTCGGCGATTCAAAAGGAGTTATCATGCTAAAAAGCTGTTCTCCCGTGGCGCGATCAAGACAGTAAACCGTTTGTTCTAGGGTATCCGTTAACCAAAGTTCTTCCCCGCGAATGGTGATATTTTCGATGCCGATACCAGGCGCGTACAAACGAGTAATTTCCTGTCCCGATTGGCGATCAAATATAAAGATTTGTCCAGAACGTTGACAAGTGACATAAATTGTGTTACCAGTTACGGCGACTCCGTTAGCGGTGTAGGGAAGACGGGTGAAAAATTTCGGGGTAAAATCTTCGAGAGTGCAGCAGTAGAGATTTTCGCGAGTAGTAAACCAGAGGTTATTTTGATCATCGATTGCCAATCCCGTCGTCCCGACGAATTCCTGCCAGCGATGGGAATTAAGTACGCTTGTATGACCAGTATCGAGGGCAATTTGGTATAAATAGCCGTTTTTTGCGTCGATAGCGATTAATTTGTCATCTTGAAATACAATTCCGTGCAGAGCCGTGGCGCTAATCGGACGAATCGTTTGACGATGGGAGGGAAGACTGGCAGGATCGAAAATCATAGGAGGAAACGAAAAGGGAGAGCGTTTTTAGGTGAATAAAACAGCAATTCTCCCCACGATAGCAAATTTTATCGCCCTTGAATGCTCGTAATGAACTGCAATCCCGAAAAAAATGTCAAGAATTGTCACCTATAGTCCCTCTCATACCCTTGTACCTACCTACGAGTGTTTCAATCGTTGCAGTTATTGTAATTTTCGCAGGGATTTAGGCACTGATGGCTGGTTAAGTTTAGACAAGGCAAAAGAGATTTTAACTGCTTTGCAGGGTTCGGAAATTACGGAAATTTTAATTCTTAGCGGCGAAGTTCATCCTTTAGCAGCCAATCGAGAGTTATGGTTTCGGCATATTTATAATTTGGGAGAATTGGCTTTAAATATGGGTTTTTATCCCCATACCAATGCAGGTATTTTAACTTTTGCCGAGATGGAAAAACTGAAAAATGTCAATCTATCTATGGGTATAATGTTAGAACAAATGACAGTGACTTTATTAAATACTGTCCATCGTCATGCCCCTAGTAAAGTGCCATCCCTGCGCTTAGAACAGTTACAATGGGCGGGAGAATTAGCAATTCCTTTTACCACGGGGTTATTATTAGGAATTGGTGAAACAGAATGCGATCGCTTAGTGACCTTAGAAACTATTGCCACTATTCATCAACGTTGGGGACATATTCAAGAAGTGATCCTACAACCCTACAATCCGGGTAAAAGAGAACAGTGGCAAAATAACCCTTTTGATCTGCAAAAATTACCCGATCTGGTTAGACAAGCTAGGGAAATTTTGCCCCCAGATATTGTCATTCAAATTCCCCCGAATCTAGTCCCTGATCCTCTTTTTCTCTTGGATTGTTTAGCGTCAGGAGCGCGGGATTTAGGCGGTATTGGCATTATCGATGAAGTTAATCCCGATTACCTCCATTTACACCCCGATAAATTAAAGGAATTTTTAGCAGTTTATGGCTGGGAATTAAAGCCGCGTCTACCGGTTTATCAGTGACCAGTAATCAGGGAAAAGATAGCACTATTAATGCCATTTAACACGCCTTACTTAATACCGCATAATTGATTATTATTCATTCTTAATTCTCCTGACGACCGACGACCGACGACCGACGACCGACTCCTAGCGCCTGACGACCGACTCCTAACCCTAACAACAATTTTTGATTTTTACCAGAGGTCTTATGATTTCATCAAGCGAGCGCTACTGGCTCAAAAATGCCCATATTCCCGTTTCCCTCCTAGAAAATGAGGGTTTTTCTCCCCAAACCGCCGAGGGATTAACCTTAGTTAATCTGGAAATTAATGACGGTAACATTAATCGCATCACCTCAACCATCCCCCCCGAAGATAATATTCCCGTTATTGACCTCAAAAAAAAGATTGTTTTTCCTTGCTTTGTCGATATGCACACCCATCTCGATAAAGGTCATAGTTGGCATCGTTGTCCTAACCATGATGGCACTTTTGACAGTGCCTTAAAAATGGCCCTAGAGGATTCCCGACGGGAGTGGCGCTTAGAGGATGTGTATCGTCGCATGGAATTCGGCGTTAAATGCAGTTATGCCCACGGAACCGCCGCTATTCGCACCCATATCGACTCTTTTGGTCAACAGGCACAGATTAGCTTAACCGCTTTGGGAGAATTGCAACGACAATGGGCCGGTAAAATCACCCTGCAAGCGGTTTCTCTAGTTTCCCTTGACTACTATCAAACCTCCGAGGGAGCGGCCTTAGCCGATAAAATTGCCGAATTTGGGGGCATATTAGGGGGAGTAGCCTACACAAATCCCGATTTACAGGCACAAATTGATATTACCTTCAAATTAGCCCAAGAAAGGGGCTTAAATCTCGATTTTCATCTGGATGAAAACGGTGATCCCGATTCTACCTGTTTAGCAGCGATCGCCCGTACTGCTATCAAAGAGCAATTTTCTGGACAAATCATCTGTGGTCACTGTTGCAGTTTAGCGGTACAATCCCCTGAAATAATCAAAGAAACCCTAAATTTAGTCAAAAATGCGGGTATTGCTATCGTTAGCTTGCCGATGTGCAATCTCTACCTACAGGATCGTCAAGAGGAAAAAACCCCTTTTTGGCGCGGAACAACTAAGATAAAAGAGATGAAAAAAGCGGGAATTCCGGTGGCTTTTGCCAGTGATAACTGTCGCGATCCCTTTTATGGTTTTGGGGATCACGATGGTTTAGAAGTCTTTACCCAAGCGGTGCGGATTGCCCATCTCGACACACCCTACGCTGACTGGGTAAATAGTGTCACCCTCACCCCAGCAAATCTGCTCGGATTGCCCCATTTAGGGCGCATTAAGACGGGTCTAGAGGCAAATTTGTTAATTTTCAAGGCGCGATACTTTAGCGAGCTATTATCGCGACCACAGTGGGATCGCCTTGTGATTCGGCGCGGGTTGAGCATCGATACTACTCTCCCCGATTACCAAGAGTTAGATGATTTAGTTCTAGGAATCGAGCAAATCCTCTAGGGGTTTAACAAAAACTACCGATTCTAGGTTGATAGCACCGTAAATATGGGGAAAGGTCTCTCTTTCTAGCTCTAAAGTGGCATTTTCTGGGTTAGGATGCTGGGGCTGCTCCCATTTAACCGGGGACTGCAATTGTTCGAGAGAAATGGCTAAAACCAGCAAATCTGGCTGATTTTGATAAAAAGCGGCCACAACTTTCGGAATTTGTTCTAAGGTGGAGCAATGGATAAATCCCTCATTTTTTAGGGAATAAGCCCGATATTCCCCCATTTCACGAGCTATTTGCCAACCTCTTTCTGTAGTGATGTGATAGATCATCGGTTCGCCTCCTACTGTCACTTTATCCCTAATTTTAGGATATAGCCTGAAGCTGTCAGCGGCCCTCAATTCTCTTAAACTAGGAGTCAGGGAATCAAAGACAAGAAATTTGTCCGACCACTGACCAGAAAAAAATGGCCGATAATGGCCTCAAAATCTCTTTATAGTCTCCTTTTACCTGATATTAACCATCTACCCTTAAAATGAGCTTACCGACCCAGTAACTGCAAAAATCTATGCTAGATAAAATATTTACTCCCAATCCCTACGCTGAACAACCTGCTCCTCTGCGTCCTCGCAAGGGAGTAATTATCGGTGTTGGTCAGGTGGGGATGGCCTGCGCTTACTCGATGTTAATTCAAGACTGTTTTGATGAATTAATTCTGCAAGATATCGCCACGGATAAAGTCGAAGGGGAAGTGATGGATTTAAGGCACGGAATGCCTTTTATTGAACCCACAGACTTGAAAATGGGAACCGTGGCCGATGTGGGACAAAATGCCGATGTGGTGATTATTACTGCCGGGGCCGCCCAAAAACAGGGAGAAACCAGATTACATCTCCTTGAACGAAATGTGGCGATTTTTCGCCGTATTCTTGCGGATGTGGCTGTTTACTGCCCCAGTGCTTTAATTTTGGTGGTGAGTAATCCCGTCGATATCATGACCTATGTTACCTTGAAAATAACCCATTTTCCGCCTTCTAGGGTGATTGGTTCGGGTACGGTGCTAGATTCTGCCCGTTTACGCTCTCTTTTATCCACCCAACTCCATGTAGATGCGCGTAACGTCCACGCTTATATTATCGGTGAACACGGGGATAGTGAGCTTGCTGTCTGGAGTTCGGCCAATATCGGAGGAGCAAGGTTACTCGAAGGAGATTGGCAGGATTTAAGCGCAACCGACCAAGAAAGCTTAACAGAAATTTTTCTTCAGGTTAAAAACGCCGCCTATGAAATTATCAAACGCAAGGGTTATACTAGCTATGCGATCGGTTTAGCTACCACAGATATCGTTAAAGCGATTTTACGTTCCCAAGAAAGAATTCTGACTATTAGCACTCTCCTCGATGGTCAATACGGTCTCAAAGATGTGTGTTTAAGTATTCCCTCGGTGGTTAACGAGAAAGGAGTGATAAAAACTCTGAATCTTGCTCTCAGTCCCAGAGAAACGGAACAGTTACATAATTCGGCCAAAATCATGCGCGATTTAATCGATCAACTCAAAATTTAACTTAGGGTTGGCTGAATAAATCTAAAAACCTTGTTGGCTAAGATTTTTAGATTTTTTTGCCCTGAAAAAGTGTCGAACATAAGAGCGATCGGGGGGAAATTTTAGGCACTTTTTCCCCGAAAATTAGGTAATTGTGGGGTGGACTGAAGCAATTAGTGCTAGACTTCCCGAAAAGTCTATTTTATTTCAGCTTGTTGTTAGGAATCTACTCTGGCTAATACGCTTTTGGTTATGATATGGGGAAAAGTTCTGGCGATGGCGCTAAAATGGTGTGATATGCTGAAAGTTTCTAATTATCTTTACTCTCAGGAGTGTTATTCGGAAATTTTCTGTATAATCAATGGTTAGCCTGACAATCATCTACAAGATAGTGTTGTTCTAAGGAGGAATGCGGTTATGAAATCTCGTCGGTCATATGTGCTATCTGCATATTTCATGCTTGCACTACTTTCAGTTTTAAATCCCGAACCGATAATTGCCCAATCAACAGATCCACAATCTCTGTCTGACATTGAACGTTTAGAAAAAAGGATTAGTGTAGTCGAAGATACTATTCAGAAGCAAGTTCAGGGCATTACAACTATGGTTCAGTTGGCAACCATAGTTTTTGCTACTGTCTCTGGAGGGTTTGCACTTTTTGGTGTTGGAACTTATCTTGGGTTAGTTAAGGAAATTCGTGAGAAGTTTACCAAGCAACTGGATGAACTTCAGAAGATGGAACAAGACCTTGCAACTAGACTCAAAGAAAGTGATAAACTTCGGCAAAAAGTTGAAGATTTAGTTCAGATACAAAGTGATCAGGCCCCTGCTTCATTGATAGCCATGGCGCGAGAAGTTTTTCAACAAGAAATCCCGAATCCATCTGATGCAGCAAACTATCTATCTCAATTAGCTCGTCTTGAGAGTGCATCAAGTGATGACTTATTTTCAGGGGCGATTATAGCTAAACAATATCTCCGCAATGAAGGTCTCGCTAAGTCTTTGCTAAAGAAAGCAAAGGAGCGTGGGGGAGGATCTTATTTGATTGAAGCTATACTTGCAGAGCTACACGCCCAAGATCCAGACTGGAAAATTCACAGGAAAACATTGGATGATTTGGTAACTGCTCATCCTCAGGATGAAACGCTGCTTGGTGCTGCCGCAAATTTCTTTATTGGTCGAGGTGATTGGGATGGGCTAGAAAACAACATGGCAAAGGCTGAAAGTCTTTGTCCGTGGTTGTCTTTACCACCTCGTAACCGTGCGCGTGCTGCTGAGAAGCTTAACAAAGATTCCACTATTGTTATTGGACACTACACAAGAGCACTGAATAACTGTACTCCAGCGTCTGACTCTACAACTTATAGCTGGTTCGCAGATTATCTTATAAACGGGTGGATGCCAAGGTCGAAAGATGATTTGAAAAAAGCTGAAGTGTTGCTCAATGATATCTTGAGAGTAAATCCAGAAGAAGGCGAAACCAGATTGGATCTGGCAAAAGTTAAACTGAATCAAGGCGATCAAGAATCTGCAATTCATGAGCTGCAAGTAGGTATAAACGGGAGCATCCCACTTTTGCAATAAGCAATTGTACTTAGATGCGAAATACTTATATGGCAAGCCTTTTCGGGAGTTCATAGATTTTCAACGGTTCTCTAAATTGTGTGATTGGAACCAGAATCGTTATTACAAAAGCCTTC
>NZ_JAPZSS010000297.1:0-13978 GCF_027532015.1 Microcystis sp. LE19-131.1A
CGAAGAGCCTTATTTCTATAGACATCTATAGCAGGTATCCAATTATCAAATGCAGCCACAATAGTAAACCCCGGGCTCTTCTGGTTTCTGTGTGGAAACGGGGTCTATACTGATAGTTTCTTCAGCAAAATAGTCCTAAAAGTCTTTCCCAGTAAGCATTTCATGATTCTATAAGCAAAAATTATCACACAAAGTCGAGAAGAGCCAACCCCGCTTTCTGGAAACCTAAAGATAAACCACCACAACCAGCGAATAAATCGATTGTGATCATTTTGCTCCCTCCTCTAAATTGACTCGCGAAAGCGTAAAATAAATTATCGGAATCGGGAGCTAGACCGTATAACTCTTGTGTACTTAACTCCGCCGGTTGAATTTTTAAATTTTCGTCAAGTTTCAGATATACATTTTTCAGTCCTTTCCCATCCAAGTAAGCGCACAAAGAAGCTGGAAATGAGGAGTTAAATTGATTTTTACCCCATGTTTCTTTTTGGGTAAAATCCCGATTCGAGTGCTTCAATCCGAATAAACTAGGCTTAAATATTGCCGATTTTGCCATTACCTCAACCCGATCGCTGAAATTATCTCATCAATAATCTTAATAGCAATAAACGGCGCAATCATGCCTCCCACGCCGTAGATGAGGATATTGCGCCGCAATAGTTGGTCAGCCGTGAGCGGGCGAAATTGAACGCCTTTAAGTGCTAGGGGAATCAAAACGGGGATAATCAGGGCATTGTAGATCAGGGCTGAGACGATCGCCGATTGAGCGCTTTTCAAACCCATGATATTTAAAGCACCGATCCCGGCAGCGGCGAAAATCGTCGGGATAATGGCGAAATACTTCGCGATATCGTTAGCTACCGAAAACGTGGTCAGGGCGCCGCGGGTAATTAATAACTGTTTGCCGATGGTCACTAAATCGATCAGCTTGGTCGGGTCGGAATCGAGATCCACCATATTAGCCGCCTCCTTTGCCGCTTGGGTTCCGGAGTTCATCGCCACACCGACATTAGCCTGGGCCAGTGCCGGTGCGTCGTTGGTTCCGTCCCCCGTCATAGCAACTAACTTGCCCTTGGCTTGCTCGCGACGGATCACCTCGATCTTATCTTCTGGGGTGGCCTCGGCGATAAAATCATCCACCCCCGCCTCCGCCGCAATCACCGAGGCCGTGATCTGGTTGTCGCCGGTGAGCATGATCGTTCTCACACCCATGCGCCGTAATTGGTCGAAACGCTCTTTTAATCCCGGCTTCACGATGTCCTTGAGATAGATCACCCCGTAGATATCGTTACCCCGACAGACGGCCAGAGGAGTCCCCCCCAAACGGGAAACCCTTTCCTGTGCCTCATCGAGGGTATCGGGAACGGAACCACCGCGGGAACGGACGAAACCTTTAATCGCGTCTACGGCTCCCTTACGGTATTCCTCCCCGTCCCTATCGGTGCCGCTCATGCGGGTACGAGCGGAGAATGGGATTGCCTCGCCGGGTTGGCCATCGATATCGAGGTTTGCGCCCAAATTCCGGGCTAAAGCAACGATCGAGCGTCCTTCCGGGGTTTCGTCGAAAAGGCTGGCCGCTAGACAGACGCGGGCTAATTCCTCGAGGTTATGACCGTTGACGGGGATAAATTCGTCAGCTAGCCGGTTGCCGAGGGTGATCGTTCCCGTTTTGTCGAGAAGGAGGGTATTTACGTCACCGCAGGCTTCCACCGCACGCCCGGAGGTGGCGATGACATTAAACTGAGCCACACGATCCATCCCGGCGATACCGATCGCACTCAATAAACCGCCGATCGTCGTGGGAATGAGGGCGACGAGGAGGGAGATCAAGATGGCGATACTGGAGCCGGCCCGAAAGGTATCCGCAACCGCAGGACTGAGGCTCGTTTCCAGGAAACCAGCGATATATTTCCCGATCGAGGGAATCGTGGCCACGACAATTAAAAAGACCTGGGTTAACACAGCCAGAAGTACCGTCAGCGCGATCTCGTTGGGGGTTTTCGTGCGCTCGGCCCCTTCCACCAGGGAGATCATGCGATCGATAAAACCCCGGCCGGGATCTTGGGTGATCCGCACTGTCAACTCGTCCGAGAGAAGCCGCGTACCACCGGTGACGGAACTGGCGATGTCAGTGCCGGGTTGTTTGAGGACGGGGGCCGATTCTCCGGTGATCGCCGATTCATCCACCGAACCGATTCCCTCGATCACTTCCCCGTCGGCGGGAATCACGTCCCCGGCCAGCAGTTTTACCCGATCACCCCGATGCAAGGCCGTGGAACTGACCGACTCGATCGAGCCGTCGGCCAGGATTTTTCGGGCGATCGTGTCGCTGCGGGTGGAGCGTAGGGCATCGGCCTGGGCTTTTCCCCGTCCCTCTGCGATCGCCTCGGCGAAGTTGGCAAACAGCACCGTCAAGAAGAGGATCAGGGTGATGATGCCGTTAAGTAGCCGTTGTTGTCCCCTCTCCCCAGCGATCGTGCCGAATAGATGCGGGTCGATCGTCACCAGGGCCGTGACGATTGTTCCCAACCAGACCACGAATAGGACAGGGTTACGCACGGCGATGCGCGGGTCGAGTTTGAGGAAGGACTGCCGGATCGCGCTTTGATAGAGACCGGTCCGGTTTACCTTGGGGGTATGGCGGCGGTCGTCCCGGCGACCTCTCGGCACTCGCAACGGGCGGGGGGACTTAGAATTTCCTCTGTTCGTTCTCATAAATTATCCAAACTCCTAGCCGATCATCCGGGTGATTTGAAAGGCTTCCGCGATCGGACCCAGGGCCAATATCGGCAAGAAAGTGAGCGCACCGAGAATTAAAATCACCCCCGCCGTCACGCCGGTAAAGAGTCCGGTATCGGTGCGGAGGGTTCCAGTGGTGGCGGCAACTGGTTGTTTGCGGGACATCCCATCGGCTAAGAAGAGCAGGGCGGCGATCGGAATATACCGTCCGGCGAGTAAACTGAAGCAGGCGCTCAGATTCCACCAGAGAGCGGTCATCGTCGGTTTCGCCCCAGCCGCGATCGCAAGTGGTGCGGGCTGGGAATCTCCTAGTCCCTCGAAGCCCGATCCGTTATTGGCGGCGGCGGAAGCGTACTCGTAGATAACTTGAGATAATCCGTGAAAGCCGGGGTTACTGATGCCTTGAAAATCAGGGATAGCAAGGGCGATCGCTCCGGGGATAAGGATGGCGATCGGGTGAACCAGCAGAATTAAAAAACTCGCTAACACCACTTCCCGTTTCTCAATTTTGCGCCCGAGGAATTCCGGGGTTCTTCCCACCATTAGCCCGGTGACGAATACTGCGAGGATTAGATAGGCAAACAGGTAGGCGGTGCCAGTTCCCTGGCCTCCGAAAACGATTTGCAGGAACAGATTCGAGAGGGTGGCGAAGCCGCCGTTCGGCATCAAGGAATCGTGCATGGCGATCACCGCACCGCACATGGTGGCCGTGGTAGTTACCGCGTACAAGGCCGATTGCGCCCAACCGAAGCGTACTTCTTTGCCCTCAAAGTTAACCGCTCGATCGACCCCTAGCAGCGAGTTAATCGCCTGGTTGCCGTTATATTCCCCGATCGCTGTGATGATCGTAAAGCCGATGAATATACCGAGGGGAATTAGATAGATTAACCGAGCTTGCTTGAGATTATCGGCGAAAACCCCGTAGGTGTAGATTAACGAGGACGGAATCGATAAAATCGCCACTAACTGCACGAGATTCGTGAATCCGTTCGGATTTTCTAAGGGGTGGGCCGAGTTGATCGCGAAAAATCCCCCGCCGTTTTCTCCCAATTCCTTAATAATCTCGAAGTGGGCCACTGGACCGCGGGCGATCGCCTGACTGAGGTTGGGGTTTTCTAGCGTCGGCAAGATCGCCGGGCCCGCGAGGGTTTCCGGAACTCCGGCGATGATCAGGGCCATTGCCCCCACGATCGAGATCGGTAAGAGGATACGGGTGATCGCTCGGATCAGATCCACGTAGAAATTGCCCAACGGTCGCCCTGTCAGTCCCCGAATAAAGGCGATCCCCACCGCTAGACCGGTTCCGGCCGAGGTGAACATCTGGTAGCCGAGTCCCCAGATCTGACTCGCGTAGCTGAGGGTGGTTTCTCCGGAATAATGCTGTTGGTTGGTGTTGGTGATAAAGGAAATCGTCGTATGTAGCGTGGTGTCCCAAGTGGGAGCGGGGATCGCCGTCGGGTTGAGGGGAAGGACTTCTTGGCCCGCAATCAGGGAAAAAACCAGAATTGCCATCACCGCGTTACTGTAGAGAACGGCGCGGAGGTACTGCCAGCCGGTCATATTCTCTTTCCCTTTCACCCCGACGAAGCTGTAAAGAAGACTCTCGACTCGATCGCACAGTGGGTCGAGTAGGGTTCTCCGTTCCATGAAAACCCTCGCCATATACCGCCCGAAAAAGGGGCTGATTGCCACGATTATCAGGATCGTGAGCGCGATTTGAATCCATCCTTGCAACATGGTTCGATCGACTCCGAAAAAAGGCTAGTGGTCATTGAGCTTGTGGAAATGTGGCGGCTCAATCGACGGATTCGACAAGCTCACCGTCCATGGTCGACCGGGAAACTCAGGGGTTCGCTGTCTCGAAACCGCTTGAGAAAACCAAGTTTGTCTAATTATTAGCGATCGTTAACCAGTGGATGATCGAGGGATTACTATCGCCTCTGCTGGGATGATTATAGCGATTTCAGAGCAGTCGCACACAATTCTTAACATTTTTGGACTTTGGACAAAGAAAAAAAGATTTGCGTAAAATTTACGGGTTCTCCTAGACTGGTTATGGCAAATTAGTAGTTTCAATGAGCCTAAACCCTTAAATAGACTAGGATCGAACAAAGCAAAAAGCTTTTTTATTAAAATTGCTTTTTTTAATTCTGGTGAGCCTTACTTGGCAAAGCTTGTGTGGACTATTTTCTGCTAAAATATCATAGCTACTCTAGAAGAGCCCTTTTACGCAAATCTAATTGGAGACAATATCTCCTCTTTCTCAGCGCGTAAAAAAGCTGAAAAATAGCGGTTCTTAGGAGCGTTTTGCCATAACCAATATTGATTCCGCACCATTGTCATCTGATTCGTTATCAAACAAAGCAAAATCAAAAAACAAAGCTGGTATTATAAACTATAAGCCAACGAACTGATTTTTCCAACAGCAACTGATAGTAACAAAAAAAGCAGGATTTTAATTGGTGTAACTTTTACGCCAATTAGGTTTTCTTTTGTCCAAAGTTTAATAACATTTGGTTCGTAGAAATATTAAGACAACCAAGAACAGTTTCCAGATAGTGATTATTCCAACCAGCAGTAAGTCGCTTGTTCTCAATGCCTACCCTGGCAGTCTTTTCTTGGGACAATAAATTTACGCCAATATGACGTATGACAGCTATATTTTCATAAATAAGAACCGAATTTAGGACAACAAGATGTTGAAGTTTATTAATTTTTTGTCAGAAGAAAATGTTCTGAATCTCCATCATAATTTAACCAAAGTTTAATTATACAAGAGAAGATATTGATAAAAATAGTAATCATAAAAAGCAAATCTTTAACATTTATCAAGCAATTATTTTTATTAGTAAATATTCTACACAATTCAGGCTAGATAAGCAAGAGAGCTACGCCACTACTACCGAATCACTACCCCGACAAAACTTGAAACTGTGACTAATAGCCACTGTTTAATTCTAGGGATTACCTGAAAAAAATACTTTCCAACCAGCAGTAGCGGTCGGCTTCGCCGCGCCGTAGGCGACCGCACTTGCCAAAAGAATAATTAATGTCCAAACCTGATTTTTTTGGGTTCCTTCCACTGATTTTAGGCGATTATCGATGCCCTCAACCTTTTCAGTTAACTTTGCCTGTCCCACCTCTAGCTTATTTAATCGTTCGTCGAGTTTGTCAAATTTTTGGTTAAAATCTTTTTGGAGACTTTCAAATTTTTGGTCAACATCTTTTTGGAAACTGTCAAATTTTTGGTTAACATCTTTTTGGAGATTGTCAATTTTCCCCTCAATCCTTGTCAAAACAGCTTCTAGGGAATAGGTAACGGTTTCGTTAGACATAGTATCAACTCCCATTAGATATATTTTCTCGGTCCGCTATCGGAGACTATTTTAAGACTAAACCAGTTCACCGCTTTCTTGCAAAGAGTGGAGACGTTGATAGATTCCCTGCTGATTTAATAATTGATCATGGCTACCGATCTCGACAATACGACCATTATCTAAGACGACAATTTGATCCGCTTCTCGAACGGTACTGAGACGGTGGGCGATAATAATTGTGGTGCGAGTGCCTAAAATGGATTTCATGGCTAGTTGAATGGCTCTTTCTGACTCATAATCTAAGCTAGAAGTGGCCTCATCAAAAACTAACACATCTGGATCGACAATTAAAGCTCTAGCAATTCCTAAACGCTGTCTTTGTCCCCCCGAAAGACGCACGCCCCTTTCCCCTACAATAGTGGAATAACCATTAGGTAATTCATGAATAAATTCATCGACACGGGCAATTTTACAGGCTTCTGCTACCTTCTCGAAGCTAATATTAGGATTACCGTAGGTGAGATTTTCTAACACCGTACCATTAAACACATCTACTTCTTGATGGACAATCGCTAACCGTCGCCGATACCAAGTCACATCTAAGCGACGAATATCCTCGCCATCCATCAGAATTTGTCCCTGATTCGGTTCAAAATAGCGGAAAAGTAACTTAACTAAAGTGGATTTTCCTGAACCCGATTTTCCGACTAATGCCACGGTTTGATAGGGTTCAATCAGCAGATTAATATCCTTGAGAATGGTTCTTTCTGGACTATAGCCAAAGCTAAGATTACTTAATTCTACTTTCCCCGTAAAATGATAGGGATTATGTTGGGCATGATCGGCTAAAAGACTACCGGCATCAGTGCCACTGGGTAAGTTGATAAATTCCTGTAAACGTGCCATAGAAGCATAGCGACGGGCGAAAGTTTCTGCCATTTGGGATAAGGGATCTAATTCCGCATAGGCCATACTAGCGAGGGTATAGGTGGTGATAAAATGCCCGATCGAGATTTTCTGTTGAACGGTGGCTAGGAGAGTAAAGAAAAATACTCCAAATAAACTAGCTTGGACGAGGGTTTTTTCCCAAGTAATTAAGTCCACATAACCCTTATGAATGCGATAGACAACGTAGGTAAATTCTCTCTCTAAACGCTGTTTCTGACGATATAACTCCTGTCCTTCTGTGGCAAAAGCTTTGACAGTTTTGATATTAGTAATAATCTCAGAATTGCGACTTTGGGTATTTTCAATGTGCCGATCAAGGATTCTTTCTTTTTGCATTAAATCTTTTAAATCTCTGACAATAAAAACTAGAATTAATACAAAAGAAATAACAAAAGCGAGGGCGATCTGCCATTGAATTATCCAAATAACAATAAAGATACCCAAAACTCTAAACAGTTTTGGGATCATCATTCCCGCCACTTCGGGATAAGTCCAAGTATGATTTTCTATCCCTTTGGCGATCCGGTTAGCGATGCGTCCCGGATTATTTTCATCGTAAAAAGATAGAGGTAAGGTGAGAATTTTGGCAATAATTTTTTTGAGATGATCTCGTCGCGCTCTTAAGGATATTTCCCAGTGAAACCATACACCCACCCAAGGCTGAATTGGTGCTTTAATTACCGTGGTTAGGAAAATTAAGCCTAATAATACCGCCAAACTAACCCACTTTTCTGGGGCAAAGGGAGTTAAAATCATGGTGCGATTAACTAAAGATTGTACGAATCCATCTAAAGGTTGATCGGAAAGAACATTAAGAATCTGTCCGACAGCGTAGGGAACCATCAGATCGATAATTTCAAAGACACTGGAGGCAGCAATGCTCAAAAAGGCGGCTTTTTGATAATTGCGATAGTAACTGAGAATATCCCTTAAGGAAGCCATAACATCAAGTAAATTGCCAATTTTTAACTTCTATCTGGTAACTGCTAACTGAAGAGACTGACGGCACTTTTAGGATTGTTTTTCTGGAGTTACCATTATACTACAATACTACAAAAATCTGCCGAACTAGAAATTTCTAGGACAAAAGCCTTGTCATAGTCTTGTATTCTCAATCAGCTATTAGTCAGGAGACGATGCTAGATCAGCTTATATTTCATCCTTGGCAGAAGCACCAGAGATCAATTTATCGGAAATTTTGGCGAATATTATCACAAAAATTAATAAATTTCTGAAAGGTTTTTAAGTGTTCGGTTTTATCGATACGCTGTATTATAAAGCTTTTTTTCGGTACTTCTTCCTTCAACTAAAAAATAAATATTCATCGATTAACTAATTCCTTGGGGAAATTCTTCTAAGACATTGATAAGATCAATAAAGGCTTTTTGTCGAGTTTTAGAAATATGAAAATCAGCCGCATTGTGTACCTGAATTACTCCTCCTTTACGAGTGACTATTTTCCAATAGCCAGGACTGATATTATTAATTATATAGGGATGATGACTGGTAATAATAAACTGTAAATCTCGATAATTAACTAATAAATCTTCTGTTAAAGTGTCCAAACAGTTAACCCCCAAACTATTTTCAAATTCATCGATTAATATAACGCTCCCATCAGGAGATAATTTGATCGTTGCTAAGAACATCAGGCTTTTTATCATTCCAGAGGAGATATTTGGTTCTACAATCCAGACATGAGAGTTTTTTTCTTTTATTTGTATGCGAGGTAGCTCTTCAAGTAAACCAATTCTAGTTAATGAAACAAGCAGATCACCTAGTTCGGATGGCTCTAAAGATTCTATTTTTAAATCTTCAACTTGAGGGAAAATATCTAAAAACTTTCTCTTTATTATCTCGAACGTATCAGGATATTTTTTATAAGTGATCAGCAGTTTGTCGGAAATAGGAAGTTGACTCGATTGTAATTCAGAGAGAGAGTTATATTCGGCATATTCGTAGTTTCTAAGGATTTTACCAAATGTTGAATATGAGATATTAAACTCAAGTGGATTGAAAATCATTTTGTTAAATTCCTGTCGAACAGGGAAAACATCTTCTTCTTGATTGAAAAGCTCTATACAGCTTAAATAAGATGGTAGTTTTGGTGTCTTTGAATGTTTAAACTCAATTACCTCTTGATTTCTTGCGATCAAAACCTCTTGATCTTTTAAAAGAGTTTCCCTAATTATACTAACCTTATTTTCGCCGTCATTACTATTGACTTCATCTTCTTCAATCTTGATGAGAGAACGAGCTTTTCTAACCTCAAATTCACCCAACCAATGATAACGAACATGATCATTGGTTAAAAGTTCTACATCCCATTTTACTCCATTTATAGACTCACCGTTAGCGATTCTTTTTAAATTACTAATAGCCTTTAAAATCGAGGTTTTTCCTGCACCTGAGATACCAACTAATAAATTCAAATCTGGAAAAAATTTGCAAGAATCTATACTTAATCCAGAGGATAAATCTTGATAGGATAATCTCAAAAGTTTCATAATAATTCCCCACTGCTAAAACTAAAAAGGGTGAGTTAATTCTCACCCCAAGATTTTACTGAGGATCGAGTTTTAGGACTGCCATAAATGCCTCCTGGGGTACATCAACAGTTCCGATCGCTTTCATCCGTTTTTTCCCTTTTGCTTGCTTGTCTAACAGCTTTTTCTTGCGGCTAATATCACCACCATAACACTTAGCTAAGACATCCTTTCTTAAAGCGGGAATATGTTCACTAGCGATAATTTTAGAACCAATAGCTGCTTGAATGGGAACCTTAAATTGATGCCGGGGAATCAATTCTTTTAACTTTTCGGTTAACGCACGACCAACATAATAAGCTTTATCCCGGTGAACGATCATCGCTAAAGCATCAACGGGATCACCATTGACCATAATATCTAATTTAACTAGCTCATTTTCCCGATAGCCAATTAATTGATATTCCATACTAGCATAACCGCGCGATCGAGATTTTAATTGATCGAAAAAGTCCGTCACCACTTCCGCTAAAGGTAACTCATAAATCAAAGCGGTGCGAGTTTTAGTAAAATAACGCATATCCTTGAAAACTCCCCGACGACTTTGACATAATTCCATCAAAGCACCTACATAGGTTTCCGGAGTAATCATTTCCACTTGGATATAAGGTTCCTCAATTTTTTCCCGTTTTTGTGGGGAAGGTAACAAACTGGGGTTATCCACTTCGACAATTTCCCCATCGGTGGTAGTGACCTGATAAACTACCGAGGGAGCAGTGGTAATTAAATCTAAGTTATACTCCCTTTCTAGTCTTTCCTGGACGATTTCCATGTGTAGCAGTCCCAAGAAACCGCAACGGAAACCAAAACCCATGGCGCTAGAAGTTTCCGGTTCGTAGGATAGAGCTGCATCGTTTAATTTTAACTTTTCCAGCGCATCTTTGAGATCGGCATACTGATCAGCATCGGTGGGGAATAATCCGCAGAAAACCATCGGTTTTGCTTCTGTATAACCGGGTAAAGGCTCTTGTGCTGGTTTAGCGGTTAGAGTAATCGTATCACCCACCCGGGCATCAGCAACAGTTTTAATCGCGGCTGCCAGATAACCCACTTCTCCCGCGTGCAGTTCATTTACCTGTACCTGTTGCGGTGATAAAATACCCAATTCATCGATCACAAATTCTTTACCAGAAGCCATAAAACGAATTTTATCGCCCTTTTTCACCCGACCATCCATGACGCGGAAATAGACAATTACCCCTCGATAAGCGTCGTAATAACTATCAAAAATTAAAGCTCGGAAGGGTTCTTCGAGGGTATCTTGGGGAGGGGGAACCAATTTGACGATCGACTCTAGAATATCATTAATACCGATCCCAGCCTTAGCCGAGGCCCGAATCGCCTCACTACAGTCTAAACCCACCACTTCCTCGATTTCCGCCGCGACTCGTTCCGGTTCGGCACTGGGTAGGTCGATTTTATTTAAAACTGGGATAATTTCGAGGTTATTTTCCAGTGCTAGGTAAACATTGGCTAAAGTTTGCGCCTCTACTCCTTGGGACGCATCCACAACTAATAAAGCTCCCTCGCACGCCGCTAAAGACCGAGAAACCTCGTAGGAAAAATCCACATGGCCGGGGGTATCAATCAGATTAAGAACGTATTTTTGACCATCCTTAGCGGTATAATCCATCCGTGCCGCCTGTAACTTGATGGTGATACCTCGTTCCCGTTCCAAGTCCATATTATCGAGAAATTGTTCTTTCATCTCCCGTTGGGCTACGGTTCCCGTAATTTGCAGGAGGCGATCGGCGAGAGTTGATTTACCATGATCGATATGAGCGATGATGGAAAAATTGCGAATGCGAGAAACGGGAACGTCAGTCATCGTGGTTCACTGCTGGCAAAAGTCAGGGGTTTATAAAATTTTAGATTCCTTAATTCATTGTAGAGGTAAAGTCTCTAAGGCTGGAGCAAAAGCGAAAAGTAAAAGGTAAAAAAAGCTAAACTGCAAGTATAGTCAGGGTTTTGGCCTTAGCTTTCCCTCTCGGCATCCACAGGAAACTATGGTAGGCTTGATTATGCTGACAAAATCAGGCAAAGGGCAATGGCTAAGGAAAGGCTCTATGATTTGTCCAAATCGGATTACTATAGATAAACTCTTGGATGAGAATCCTCGACTGACGGGTAGAATGATAGATAGCAATCATTAATAGAGCTTATGAACGACAATGCTACACCGACTCAGCGCACGGCGGAGAAAGTTGAAATCGCTATTCACCTTGACTCGGAAGTTTTAGACCAGATTAAACACCTGACTAACGATCCTAGTCGCATTATCGAAACAGCGATTAAACAGTGGCTAAGAGGAGAGAAACAACCAGATGAGGACTTAACCCGTCATCTTCGACGCAATCCCCCCGTACCACCCAAAGGGGAATGGAATGACTAAGATTTTTCAGTCTCTAATAGGTTATTTCCCGACGGAGAGACTGAAATATTTTCTTAGGTCAACTATTGATGGTAATTGAGATTTTTTCCCCAACTAAGCTGGTCATACTAAATTCATTGAGTATAGGCTACATATCAGGACAGGCAAAAGGGGGAATAGATAATCAGTTTTTAATAAACGGATTTAGGATCATTTTGCTTGGGTGCTTACGGGAGGAACAAAACTGATGCAGATAGAAATTCAAGGAGCCGATGCTATCAAAGTTGCTCAGGATATCCTAGATATGGAAGGGGTGCAAGGCAGCTACGAAGTTATCTCTGAAGTGGAGAGAGAGGGAACCCTTGCCACCATCGCCACCATCATCGGTATTATTAGCGGAACAATCGCCATCGCCGAGAAATTGTACCAATTAAAGCGAAAAATTGACTCTCCTGAAACCCCGAAGATCGAACGGGTGTTGATTGTGAGCAAAAACGGCGATCGCCTGATGCTCAAAGATGCTACCCTAGAGCAACTACAAAAACTCTTGGAACAAGAAAAATCATCAGAAAAATGGGTTTGAAACCCCGTCCTAAAAGCTATCCCTTATAGGGATCTTTCTTAACAATTGTTTCAGTAAGCACTCCAACCCTTATCCTGACTTGATTTCAGTTTTTTCTTTGTCAGTAAGGGTGTCAACAAGGAATATTACAAATTGTTAACCGAGTCTTGAAAGCCTTGTGCTACAAAGGTTTGAAATGTTAAGAAAGATGTGACTAAAGGACAGGTCCTAAAAGGACGGCTTTACATTAGACCTCGACCTAATATTATCTCAAGACCAAAAGTCTTTCTAGTTAAGGAATCTACCCGAATAAAAATTATTTTAATTGCCTCATATTTCCTCAGTGAAATTGAATTAGCAACGATAGATATACATTTCAGCTATCGAACTATCTAATTAGTACACAGACTAAAAGCAAGCTGTGACTGAGCTATAATTTTTGGAGATGTCTAGTAGAATCAGGGTAGCTACGTTGACCTTAAAGGTGGGTGAAACGGACAGTGACACCTGTGTTAAAAGGCGGCTGACCGAACGGTTCAACAAAGCTCACCGTCCAACGGTGGTCTTCGGTGCGGTAGCACTCCAGACCCAGCCCCCACAAGCAAAGACTTTAAGCGAGTGAAGCGAACAACAGACCAAAAAAGTAGCCCCAATTGTGACAACATAGGCGGGAGTAGCGGCAATTGGCATCGCCAGGGGAGTAGGAGTCTTGTCCTAGTTCATACACAGTGGTTTTCCATGAGTGCCTTCCCGAAGAATCACCGCGCTTCTAGGCCGGTGAGTGTCAAGAAACGAACTGGTTCAGAATACTCAATTAGAGAACTCCATAAAAAAGATGATCCAATAGTTAAGTGAGTTGATAAGGGATTTCCACAAACCACTTTGGCAAATGGGGAAGTCGATTAATCTGTTTTTCCAACTCTGCCATTGCCTCCTGGGTCAACTTCACCCCATTGCGGTAAACCTTGTCAATGAGCTTGACAACTGGATTTTTTCCTTTGAAGGTCAAAGATTCGGCAAAGTGAAGCACCGTTTCTACACTATCGAGTAAACTCCCATTCCAATGCTGCTCCAGCCAGCCAAAGGTACGTTCTACTGGATTGTACTTGCTGTGATAGGGGGGATAGTAGGCTAACTCAATGTTCAATTGCGACTGCTGGGCAAAGGCTACCATCCGGTTCATAAACTGAGTACGACGAGAATGGTTCTCCGGCCCATTGTCTTGGTTAATCACCAATTTGTGAATGTGGCCAAAGCGGTCTTTTACCATTGCCCACCAATGCTCCAATAAATCCACAATACAATCTGCGGTCAGTTTAGAGCTGACAAAGAACAAATACAGTTCATTGTATTCGGGGAGGAAAATGCCATAGGGGGTGAGGGTGGTGAGTGCTTCAAAATCATGGTCTAAGGCAACAGTGGTCACTCGCGTTTTGCCTCCTCGGTCAAACTCTCCAACTTTGACCGCTACTTTGGCATCCATTGAGATACGTAA
>NZ_JAPZSS010000082.1:0-5904 GCF_027532015.1 Microcystis sp. LE19-131.1A
CAAAAATGTCATAACCCTCATAATGACTGAATAGCTGAAATTACACCCGTCCAACACTGATTGGCGATCGCGATTTTGCCACCTGTTAAATCTCTTTTTCTGTCTGTATAAATTGTTACTTTTTGAAATGAGAATTGCTGAGGAAATCGACAGTCAATTGTTTTTCTTCGCTGATGCCTTGCCAAGCTCGACCGTAGGCCGGCAGACAGGCAGCTAAAATTAACCCCCCAACGAGCAAGGGGGGGAGTTCTAGGGGAACGGCGACAAGAGCGAGGGCTAAACTGGCAGCGGGAATGCCCAACCGCTCCCAATAGTTAATTTCGTGGGATGTGGGTGCTGTCGCTGCCTTGGTGGTTAGGAGATAGCCGCGATCGGCTTCTTCCATCGAGAGTAGGATATATTCCCGTAGTTGTTCGGGGGAAATTTCCTCGTAATTGTATTCAATAATCAGGGATTCAGCCGCCTCATTGCAGCGAACTTGTCCGATGACATTACTATCCTCTAATATTGCCACTAAGTTGCTGGCATAGTCAGGATCGTAACCCAGGCGCTCGATCTTGACCCGCCAGCGTCCTTCGAGGGAGTGAAGGAGTTGATAGTCTTGGGAAAACCTGTGAGCTTCGGGGACAATTGCCGCGGTTTCGTTAAGTATGTCTGGTTGGACAATTACTTTTTCTGTAGTATCTGTGAAGGTCATCTTAATGGGTGTTGATTAGTATCTGCCTGACACTGACATCAACCATTTTTTATTGTCAGGAGGGAAGACGGGGAATCAATCCAGAACTCGTGTCTGCAAGCAGGCTGTCTGTACTTCGTCGAGATTAGTGGCAAACCCCAGTATAGTTGACATTACCGTGCTGAAGTTTAAAGACGCGATCATTGTTGTCTAAACTAAAGCTTAGAGGAGTACCAGCTTGACTCTTGCCTTTAAAGGTATTATTGCCCTGATAGGTTGTTAGAGCTAGTCCCACGGGTTGTATTTGTGGGGGAGTGGCCGCTCCAAAGGCATCAATCGTGATAGATTGACGTTTTTGGTCGATAACCACCACGTCTGCTTCGGCAATGTCCGTCACTGATTCCACTATTGTTACGGCAACGGGCCGTTTTCTCTGGATCGATGCGTCATCAATGACAGAGGTATAAAAATAGATTTTCGTTCCTTTGTCTGTCTTCCCCCTAGCAACGCAGAGAATGCCATTTCCTAGACTGGGTGCTTCGGCTAAAACAGGCTTAATGGACAAGCTAGGCAAGGAAAGCAAGGTTACAGATGCTAACTAAGAGTGCGGCTTTGTTAGGAATTTTTAACATTTTTCTGCAAGGGGTAAATTAACTTCCAGTCATTGTAATAAAAAAAGTGAAATTTTGCCATAGTTTTGAGACAGATCGTTTTTTTTTCTCACTGGGTAGTGATTCGCTAGTAGTAGTGATCCGTCTTGCTTATTTGGTATAGCTTGACACAAAACTTAATTTAGGAGTTACAAAGGTGAGATACTTCCTTCTCGGATTTGACTAGCTTGAGAAAATGTGGAGAGATTAAGGTTGATTCCCTGAAGAGTCATCCGCGTACATATTTATGAGTTTTGAAAAATAAGAAATAATCTTCAAGTTCCATAATTAATTACCTTTGATTTTCCCGCTTATTTATTAACAATTATATCTGCTGTAATTAGGAATCAACTTCTTGACTAGGAGAGGAACCTCTTTTAAAAGGAATTAGTTTTTTGATTAATTCAGGTGTGATTAAGCCTTGGGGATAAAAAATGGTTCCCAAAACAATTAAAATTCCAAAAATAATCAAACGACCATCGCGCAAGAAATTCCCCAACCAAATTGGTAAACTATTCACGCCGCCGAGGGCGCGTAAAACTTCGGGCAAAGCAGTTAAAACAATGCCTCCCACCACTGGACCGATAAAAGTTCTTGAACCACCAATTAAAACGAAAGCCAAGAAAATAATACTGGCATCAAAAGTTCCTTGACGGGAATTCCAAGTATTTAGAAAATGGGCGCTTACCGCCCCCACAACTGCCGCTAAAACTGCCCCGAAAGTGAAGGATAAAACTTTGTGATAGGTGGGATTAATTCCCATAGCCGCAGCTGCCAATTCATCGGCACGAATGGCATTAAATGCCCGACCAATTTTGATGTTTTCTAACCGGTAGAGAAACAGCATAGTTAGGAATAAGAGGGGCAAAGCAAGCCAAAGGTAGGCTAATTGAGTGGTGAAAGGTTGGGGAATGGCGAAAATACCGACTGCACCACCAGTTATCTCGAGATTAAGGGCAATAATTCTCAAAATTTCTACCCAGGCGATCGTGGCAATAGCTAAATAAATACCTCGCAAACGGAGAACAGGAATACCTAAAACTATGGCTAATATTCCTGAAATAATGCCAGCAACTAACATTTCTAAAAAGACCAAAGTAAGGGGATAATTGCTACTGGTATTAGTAAAAACTTTCGTGGAAAGAATGGCGGCTACATAACCACCTAAAGCGTAAAAACCGGGGGTTGCTAAGGATAATTGACCAGCCATTAAGGGCAGATAAACTGAAAGGCCTAAGCTGGCTCCAAATATCATGGAAACAATTAAAAAACCATAGGTGTTAAAAAAATCAGCCATATTTTCGGTGAGCGGTTATTGGGTGTTTAAGTTACTGGAGTCAATTAGCTAATTTTATCACCGTTTTCTCCCCTCTGATTCTCTGGTAATTCTCGAAATTATCATAATTTTTTACTTGGTACTTTTCCTATAGGGTAGCGTTCGCCACCTGAAAAGCAGACGGGATGATCGATGATGGGAAAAAGTATCTTTCTTAACTTTGTCTGGGAAAAAATTCAGGGGAATTCACGAAACAGCAGCATTGGTTAGTTAACTCCGAAAACTGGTTCCTCAAACTGGTTCCTCGGACTCCTCTGGCTGAATTTCCCGATAAAATCGCAGTAACGGGCGAAAAAGTCCTAGAAGCTGAGGATAGCATCAGTTTTACCCCAGAAGCAATCCATCAGGTACAGGCGATCGGTGAGGAACCAGTAATGTGCTTTTAAACGTTTTCAATTCGCTCCTCTCACTAATCGAGCAGTGAATTTTTAGGTTAGAGAAATGATAGATAAATGAGAGGATCATGAGACAAATATGAAAGTTTTCTGAGGAAAAATTAGTTAAGATAAGGGGAAATTAAAGGATAAACAACTATAGATGTTTACTTCACTCGAACTTTTGACCATTTCTTTTGTAGCCGTGGGATTAGCCGCCGATGCCGTGGCCGTTTCTCTGACCAGTGGCCTGATGATTCGTCATATTCATGTTAATAAGGCTTTGAAAATTGCTTTGTTTTTTGGGGGATTTCAAGCGATTATGCCGATGATCGGTTGGGGTATCGGTCTAACCTGTCGGGATTTCTTCGCCTCTTTTGACCACTGGATCGCTTTTATTATTTTAGGGGTGATCGGCAGTAAAATGATCTACGAAGCTGTTCAAAATGATGATGAGGAAAAAAGGTTTAATCCTCTAGATTCCTATACTTTAATCGGATTAGCGATCGCTACTAGCATCGATGCTTTAGTAGTTGGTTTGGGTTTATCGATGATTAAAACTCCCTTACTTTTAGCTTGCACTATTATCGGTTCCATTACCTTTGCTTTATGTTTTATAGCTGTTTTTATCGGTCATAAATTCGGTAATTTATTTAGTCAAAAGGTGGAAATTCTCGGCGGTTTAGTTTTAATATTAATCGGCAGTAAAATCCTTATTGAACATTTAATTGCCTAGATTATCTCCATTTTTCACTATCCTCCCTATTTTCCCCGACTATTTCCATAGGCGAGTGGCTAATTCGGGATAACCAGCCTCAATTAAAGCCTGATCTCTGATACGACAGGAATCGCATAAACCACAGGGTTTAACTTCACCTTGATAACAAGACCAAGTATCAGCAATGGGAACCCCTAAACTAACAGCACGACGGACGATATCTACCTTACTATCCATCACCAAAGGGGCAATTAATTGGGGTGCTTTACCTTCTAAACCCGCTTTCGATGATAAATTAGCTAAAGTTTGAAAGGCCTCTAAATACTGGGGACGACAATCGGGATAACCAGAATAATCCACTGCATTAATTCCTAGATATATCGCCTCCGCTGCCCTTGCTTCCGCTAAAGAAAGAGCGATCGAAATAAAAACTGTATTTCTCCCCGGCACATAGGTAATCGGGATAATATTCGGGTTAATTCCCTCTTGGGGAATAGCAATAGATTGATCCGTTAAAGCGGAACCTCCCCACAAAGATAGATTGACTTCGATCAGATGATGTTCTTTAATATTGAGGAAATTAGCAATTTTTTTCGCCGCTGCTAATTCCCGCTCGTGTCTTTGTCCATAACGAAAAGAAAGGGCAATTAATTGATAACCAGCTGCTATAGCAATCGCTGCTGTTGTCGCTGAATCTAATCCCCCGGAAAGTAAAATAATCGCCTTTTTTGTCATTATCCTAATGTCACCTGTGTTTGTTGATAATTAGCTACTAAGATAAATTGTTTTAGCCACCGCGAACCTAACAAAATCTCCTGAATTGCCTCCCCTGCAAAAACGGGAATTTCGTATTCCTGACCATCAATTCTTACTCTGCCTAAATATATATCAAAAAATGCTTCGCCTTGGGCGGTTATCAATTTATTTTGTCGCAAAAAATGCCAATCAAGACTGTCAGCATCTTGACTATTTATGGCTAAAAACTCGGTAAAACCCTTATCCAGCATAACTTCTGCGGGTAGAATCAATCCATCATCGCCAACTAAATCAATATCAAAATAAATTTGTCCTTTGGTTCCAAATCTCCCTGCAATCATATTCTGCCACTAACTCCAGTTTCATTAATGCCAAAGATATGATGGATTTTGTCGGGATATTTTGCCCTTGCTTTTTTACTGGCCACTTCTTGATCGGGATCGATAAAATAATCGCCGCTATCGGGTTCGATCGCAATGTACCAACCATAGTAATGTTTCATTAACCGGGGCTGTAAACTCTGAAAAATCGGCCAACAACGATGATAAAATTCTAATTGTCGGGCGCGATGTTTGGCCTTTTCTTCCTCTGTAGATTGAATCTCCGGAAAAACTCGACCACGACGCACTACTCGTTCAGAATTGTTGTTAGACATAGTAAGTAATAGGACAAAATTAACTTCTTGGTTAGGATAGGCGTAATTAGTCACAGTAAGAAGCAGGGATTATTGAGAATAAAGTAATCCTTAAGCCCTAGGTGGAGAACGCTCGCCGGCTAACAAGTTGAAAAGTTCCTCAACCGCATTTGGCTCTTCTAGGTTCTGTGTGAGCATGGTACAATAGTAACACGGAACAGGAGGTGGGTTATGTGGATAAATTTTGATCAACTCCTCGATTTACCAAATGTAACAGTGGTCAATGTTCGTAGATCTGGACAAGAAAATTTGACTAGATGTGATTAAAGGACATAAGCAAGATGAATTGAGAATCCTTAAAAGCACAGCCAGAAACAGTTCGGGAGAAGGTGAAAGAAGTGAGCGTCGATATGTGGTCAGGATTTACAGCAGTGATCAAGGAATTATTTCCCAATGCTAAAATCATCTATGATCGTTTTCATGTAATGGCTATCATCAATGACGAGCTTAATAAATTGAGAAAGTTAATGGGGTACATGAAAAAGGATTACCTCATTTATTATGGAAGAAGAAAGAGGACTTAAAGGACGAGCAAAAACAACAACTAGAAGTTATCCTAAAAGAACATCCCTGCTTGGGAATAGCCTGGGAAATGAAAGAAGAAATTAGACAAATTTATCAAAGTAGTAGAACGTTCAGAGGTGCTGAGAGAAAATTGGAAAAATGGATAAGAATAGGCGGGATATTATATCAAAGTAGT
>NZ_JAPZSS010000007.1:0-2290 GCF_027532015.1 Microcystis sp. LE19-131.1A
TTAACCTTGTATTATCTAGTTTGACTTCTGAAGTTGTCAAACCAGATGATTTTAGGCTTCCATCAGATGCCGATTTATCATCGTGACAGTGGCGGTGTAGTAATTGAAGGTTCTTATATTCATCCTTTCCGCCTAGGCTGAGAGGGTGAATGTGGTCAACTTCAATTAAATCCGATGGGGTGAAATACTGCCCACATCGGCTACACTTGCCTTGTTGCTTCTTAAGTAGTTTAGCTACTCTTGTCGGTGTGTCGATTGCTTGTCCTCGTCTGGTCGCCCAGTAAGTCCAATTTCCGTCGTAAGGTGAAGTTTCGGGGCGTACTAGGGTATGTCTGACAATTGGTGTCCAATTATGTTGCCATAAATGAAGACCATCTTTGGTCTTAAATAACCAAGATTCTTGCCTTTCTTTCCCATTGCTGAGTTTAACTGTACCCGGTCTAAAGTAGTTTCTCAGCTTTTCGTGGTTTGATTTACCGCATCTTGATACTGTCCATGCCCTTAACATTAACCAGATTGTATTGTCTAGTTTATTGAAGGTATCCATAGATACTACTCCTGAGTAGTAGTTAGCCCAACCTCTAATGATTGGGTTTAAGTGACTAATCAGGGCTGATTGAGGTGCTGTTTTGTGTTTTTTGATTACACCTTTAATCGCTTCTGTGTGGGCTTTAACTGCTTTTTGGTTGGGTTTGATGTGGGTTTTGTGACCAATTAATTGGCTTCCTCTCCCTCCTGTTTTCCCAGATTTGTACTTTCCTGTTGGATATTGTCTGATATTGAATCCTAGAAAATCAAAACCGGGTTCTTCAGTTTTCCCATTGTACTCAATGGGGTTGAGTGTATGAGACACTCTGGTTTTTTCTGGTTTGAGTTCTAATCCAATTGGTTTTAACCATTCAGAAATGGCAGTTTGGCACTGTTCAATGATTTCGAGTGATGGTGAAATCACCACAAAGTCATCGGCGTATCTTATTAGAACAGCTTGAGTTTTACTACCCTTTTTGGGGAATAGTGTTTCAATTAATCTTGCCATTCCATCCAGTGCGATGTTGGCTAGTAGTGGATTTATTACCCCTCCTTGGGGTGTCCCTGTTTCTGTTTCTTCAAATACGCCATTATCCAATACTCCTGCTTTGAGCCATTGTTTAATGTCTCTTTTCAAGGCAGTGGGACAATGAATTTTTGACAGTAGGAAGTTTTGATTAATTCGGTCAAAACACTTGGCAATATCAGCATCTAATACGAAGTAGCTACTTTTATTGATGCTAAGGTATATCCTCGATATTGCATCATGGGCAGACCTTCCGGGTCGAAAACCGTAGCTGGTTTCTTCCATTTTTGACTCCCATTCTGGTTCGAGTGCCGATTTAATCAACGCTTGTCTAGCTCTGTCTTTGATGGTTGGTATTCCTAGTGGACGTTTTTCATCCCTGCCGGGTTTAGGAATCCATACCCTTCTTAACGGTTTTGCTTTAAGTTTTCCCTTGATTTCTTCGGTTAGATTTAGCCTTTGTTCTGGGGATATTGCTATCACTCCATCGACTCCTGCTGTTTTCTTTCCTTGATTATCTTGGGTTACTTTGCGAACTGCTAATAGACGAGCGTAGTATGATTTCACCAATAGACGTTGCAACCTTCTAACCTTTGCATCCTGTCCCGATTTAGCCGCTTGGTATATCCTCTTTTGGAGCTTGAAAACATATCTTTGGATTTTCCCCCAGTTGATAGCTTTCCATACATTCGTAGTCTTAGTGGTTTTCGGTTTCCCGAACCCTTTACTTTCTCTCGATTTCGTCATATAGACTCCTACTAGACTCTATCCTTACAATCAAACCGTAACCTGTGAGCATATCCTGACTATTACCGTCAGGCGTTGGCTTTTGGTTACATCTCACACCCTTGAAGGCTTGCGCTTACACTTATCACTACTGAGTATTTCGACCGATACTCAGAGCCTGAAAGGGCTTATCACGTTCCGTTTATATGGGCATTCCATCTTTAGATTTGTCCTATCCATCGGGGTACTTTTAAAGGTCTGTGTAAGTGAGTTAGTAAATTCCTTACTTTTCCCCTTGTTCTTTTGAACGCAGTGTATCAACCTATTTCACTACTAGCTAATTACGATGGTTCAGGTCAGACATTCGGCTCACGCCTAATCATGGATGGTTGGCAGTGGTCTCGATTCTGGTGTTAGGTTACACCTCGGAGCCTTCCGTTCCCCGCTTCAGTCCCAGAATTGTGATTTCTGAATCTGGGGGTGGCTATCGCCGTTACTCTCACCTTTGTA